>NZ_CAKKLI010000031.1:0-56885 GCF_918697855.1 Paenibacillus sp. CECT 9249
TGAAGTAGAGCTACGTGAGATAGTCCCAGCATAACTGTAACTTTATGGATATTAATGTTGCTTAGGAAACCTTTTCGGTCCAAGGGACTTTAGCGCTTTAATGTTAAAGAGTTTATTTTCGTACAAATTTGAACTTGACCTAATAGGAACTAATAATCTTGTACGAAAAAAGCAAAATTAAGGTAATTAACAAGTTATACATTTTGATATACTGTTAGAGTTATCAATACAATAACTGCTATTGAGAATAGAAAAACCGTTTTGTTTCTTGACAGTTTCTTTTTAATAACAAATATAAAAGGTAGTTTTTGAACTACGTAATTCCTGTATACAACATAGATAATTAAAAAGTTAGATAGAACAAACAAAATAAGCAATAAAATATTATTTTCTTCTTTGTTAAATATTCCGATCTCATATTCTATGGAACCTAGTAGAATTAGGGAGATTATTAATAAAACTATATTAACAATCCATTCAGCAAGAAACCTTAAAAATTTCATAAATAACTTTCCTTTCTAAATTTTGGGGTGCAAAGTATTTCATTTATTAAAAACATTATCCAACTCTTTATTCTATACGATAGACACTATAATAACTATATTAGAATAATATTTATAGTACTCTACCCGAGTTAACTTTTACCTTCGTTAAGGCTAATGCTGATTATAAAAGTCCATTTAACATTTCTGATAACATAAGAGCAAAGACATTATGTTATCAGAAATCGAAATATGTTCCCATAAAGCCATTGTCATAACTACAACAATATGTCATTCTAATTTACTTGCCACGTTTTTGGCAAAAGTTTTTGGCAAGCATGGGATCGCGTACTTGGTCCCCGCAAACTTTCTATCTTGTCACTTATTTTACTCAGCAATGTTTGTTCAAGCGTCCTTTGTATAAATTGTTTTGGTTTCGGTACACGAACCGCTGATAGTCATAAGTCCAATGCTTTCAATCTAATTCGTATAAAGATTCAGGATAATGTAAGTTACTACACATTTGTTTAGCTAGTCTTTTTAGCTGGTTTAGCGAGCTATTTCATTATCCGATACGGTGCTTACTAGCTAAATGAAAGCGCATATACTCTACCGCAAGGTAATATTTGGATATAATTAAAATTGAACTCTCTATCCCCTAAATGTTTAAGAATCCGTTTCCGCTTTATAAGGTACGATTTCGCTGCAATGTCCTCCAATAAGGCCATGTATAATGTTCATAAATTCCATTCGGTGCTAGATGCCTGCAAAACCGCTTTCGTATGAATGACCTCGCAGAAAATCATGTACAATTCATTCATAAAGGCGATATTAATTTCCCGCTGGGGTCCTCGGTTACGTTGATGCTCTTATGGTTATCATTCAAGACGCCGCTGAGGAAGCCGGCATACCGGTCCAGCGGCAATATATTTGCTACAGCGACCTCAACTACGATCACGGGCTGCAGACGATGAGAACGCTTCTTCATCTTGACGAGCCTCCGACAACCGTATTCGCCGTCGGCGACATGCTCGCGATCGGCGCGCCGCAAGCGATCCCGCGACGACGCGGCCCGATGCTGCCGAAAACCAATTGCCGTCATAGAACACTTCATGTATAATTATAAAACGCTTTCATGCACCATACTTCAAGGAGTTTTGTCTATGATGGATCTCATAAAACGGGCCGTATCCCGGATTTTTCTTCATACGCAATTTATTCGTTTTATCGTCTCCATTCTCATTCTGGTTCTGCTGCAAAGCGCGGCGATATTGCTGATCAAAAGCATATCCAATCAATATTTGCTGGACAAGGAAATCGACCGTTTGGCTTATCAAAACATCGACGAAACGCGCCGTTTTATGGACACGCTATTGAACGACATCCATTCCTTGACGATCGCTTTGGCCAATAATAAAAAAATGTCGGAAACCGTGCAATTGAAAGATATCGACGCGATGTCCGACCGGTTCGAACAGATCGGCAACCGCTTGCTTGAAGTGTATGTATCTTCCTACAGCATCGATTCGATTTACGTCTATTATAAAACGATCGGCATGATCCAATCCCCCATTATCGGCGTAAAAACGTTGGACGAGCTCGAAAATGTGGACTGGTTGACAGCGATCCAACAAAATCCGATCGCGAAGAATTGGTTTATCAGCACCCCGGTCAATGGCGCGCAGCCCCCTATCGTTAGCTTAATCCAACCGATTCCGCTGCTCGGCAATAGCGTCGACGGCGCGATTATCGTCAATTTGAACAGTAAAATGCTATTCGAGGTTCCGCTCGTTCAGCAGGACGGAGAGCAAGTGTGGATCGTAAGTCCGGACGGCAACTACGGTTTCGAAACGGATACGGGCAACCCGATCCCGACGGATCGGTTCCAGCTTGTATCCGAACAATTGCGTAAAGGAAAAGAATCCTTCGCGCTTACGATGGACGATTCCAAATACAGCTTCAGGCAATCGATATCGCCTATATCGGGATGGAAATACGTGTATGCGGTCGAGAATAGTTCGGTTCGCGTCGTGAAGGGGCCGTTGGATATGATGGTTGCCGCCGTGATGATTCTCTTTACGATCGGCACCGCGTTGTATATGTACTGGACCGGCAGAAATATATACCGCTCCATCATGGAGAAGGATTTGGAGTTATCCGAGCGGATACAGAAAAACTACCCTTTCATGAAAGAAAGCTTCTTGTATCAGGTGCTTAATGACAAAAAGCTGAATAAACAGCAATTGGTGCATCAATTTCGATATTTCGGCATGGACATTTCGGAAGAAGGCCTGCTGGTCATCGTGTTTCGTATCGACGATTTTGTCAATTTCTCGAGAAAGTATTCCGATTTCGATCAGGGGCTAATCATTTACTTCCTGGATAAAACGATTGAAGAACTCGCATCCGAATCGTTCCGGGCGATGACTTATAATTCGAACAGCCGCGATGTCGTTGTACTATGCAGTCCGGCCGGGCCGCTGGACCAAAACGAATTTCGAATCAAAGCTTTGGCGCTTGTGGACAGAATCAATCATTATGTCGAGCAAAACTTAAGTATAACGACCAGCGTCGGAATTGGCGACGTCGGGACCGACGCTTCGCAAATATACGTCTCCTACCGCCAAGCTCTGCTCGCGCTCGAATCGAGGTTTGTGAAAGGATTTCGCGCGGTCATCCCTTGCTGGGAATTGCCTCCGCAAAAACCGCTGCACACGAAACTGTTCGATATTAGGAAGAAAGCGGAACCAGAACTGCTCAAAGCGATGAAAACAAAGAGCGAGATCAAGGCCTGTTCTTCCCTCGTCGAACTGAAAAATGCCCTGGAACAGCCTGAAGGGTATTCGCTCGGCCTCATTCAACATACGTTCTGGGAACTGCTGCTTGTCATCATTCACCGCTCGGCGGAATTGGGAGCGCGTCCGGAGGCCGTCAATATAACGGAAATGTACGATAAAATCATGGAGATGGAAACATGCGACCACATTATGGCATGGTTCGAAGAGACTCTCCAAGGCATTTCCAACTCCATGGCGCCTATGGAAGAGAACGCGAAATCGGCGGATGTCGTACAGCAGATCGTCGAATACATCGATAACAATTATGATAAAGAGATTTCGCTTGGCGGCATCGCCGACCAACTAGGGCTGGACCCTTCCTATGTCAGCCGCCTCTTTAAAAACGAATCCGGCGTGAATTTTATGGAATATCTCCTCAGCCTGAGAATTAAACGCGCGAAGGAGTTGTTAATCACGACGAAGAATACGGTGGCCGATGTCGGCAGAAGCGTCGGTTACGAGAATACGCACAGTTTTATTCGAATCTTCAAAAAATATGAAGGCGTCACACCCGGACAATATAAGGACGCTTATCACCGCAAAGCGTTAGACGTCAATGAATTGTACTGATTTCAAGCTCCGGTCAACAAATGCACATTGTGTCAGAAATCGTCCATATCGTTTCAAAACAGGCTTATTTCGGGCCCTATGTAACCGCTCTATTCCAAAAGGTTAGATAGTGTCAGAAATAAGCCATTTCTTTTCATTGCCGATTTTTTCATAATGAATTTTGCAATCGAAAACCCAAACAAACGGTAAAGGAGTGTTCGAATTTGAAAACATCGAAATGGATCCTATTGACTCTCATGATGGCGGTGATCGTATTCGTATCCGCATGCGGCCAGAACAACGGCGCGAACAACAAGCAAGCTTTAGGCGGGAATGAAGGGAAAGTGACGTTAAAGTTCTGGTATCCCGGCCATGAAACGTACGTTGTCGACGCGGTCAACAAACTAATTGCAGATTTCGAACAAGAAAATCCGGATATTAAAATCGAATACAGCGCAATTCCATGGAAAGAATTTTTCCAAAAGCTATCCGTCTCTTACGCCGGCGGCATCGCGCCGGACATTCACGGTCTGGGTCATGGGCAATTGGTGTCTACGGTCGATCAAGATCAATATATGGACTTGAACAGGTTTATTAAAGAGCATCAATGGGACGGGGAACAGGATATTATTCCGAGCAGTCTGCAATCCGGACAGTGGAACGGCGGGCAGTACGGTTTGATTATGCCTGCGGCGCGCCCTTTGTTCTGGCGCAAAGATTTCTTCCAGGAGGCCGGGCTCGATCCGAATACGCCTCCGCGCACATTGGACGAACTGTTTGAATTCGCTAATAAAGTCAAAGTTGTCGAAAACGGAAAAACGGTTCGCAGCGGCATCGACATTCAAACGAGCAACGGCGAGCAGTCTTACTTCTCGTTGCTGCTATTGTTGGGACAGGAAATTTACGATAAAGACGGCAATCCGCTGTTCGACTCGCCGGAATCGATCGAGCTGCTGACGAAACTGGTTGAATTGTATAACGACGGAGCCATCATGGCGGCCAACCAGCAGCAATTGAACGGCTTGCCGTTTACTAACGGACTGGCGGCGATGTCCTTCCTGAACACGATGGACTTGAATACATTAAAAGATACGGTCGGGCTGGACAAGTTAGGCTACGCCTTACCGCCTAAAGGGCCGACGGGCAAACAAACTTCGTTGATGCTCGGCAATTTTATATCGATGTCCAAATCGACAAAGCATCCGGAGGAGGCATGGAGATTTATCGAATTCATGTTTTCGAAGGAACAAATGCTGGAGTTCTCCCAAGCGACCGGTTTGCTGCCGACCAGACAGTCTTTGAAAGAGGAATTCGTGAAGATCAGTCCTGAAAACGAGCTGCTGTTCGAAGCGATGAACGATTCGGCAAGCTACATTCCTTCTCCGGCCTGGAATGCAAACATTAAATATTTGCGCCTCGCGTTGGAAGAAGCGTTCAACGGGATCAAGTCTGCGGAAGAAGCGTTGAAGAGCAACGCCGCAAAGGCACGCGAAGAGCTGAAGGATCTGTAACGAACAACCGCTGCTAATCTTCCCCTGCAGCGCTTTATGAAGCGCGGGGGAAGATTTCCGCTTCGAGACGATGAAGTAAAGGGGGATTTGCATGAGATCGAAATGGAGTATATTGCCTTACCTGTTTATTCTGCCTAACGTGACGCTATACGTTGTGTTTATCTTTATCCCTATTCTATGGGTTCTTTATTTAAGCTTTACGGATTTCAGCATCCTTAACGCGGGCGAATGGGCGGGGCTTAAAAACTACGCTCGCATGTTCCGCGACGAAGCCTTCACCAAGGCCATCGTCAATACGTTTATTTTCTGGGTCTGTACCGTCGTTCCGACGATGGCTTTTGGACTAATCATTGCCAATTTATTAAATTTGAAAATTAGAGCCGTTTCCTTGTTCCGCGGGAGCATTTACCTGCCCGGCGTCATTTCCTCCGTCGCCGTCGCCATGACTTGGCTTTGGCTGTACGATCCGATCGGCGGGCCGATCAACGGCATGTTGGAGAAAATAGGGCTAACAGGGCAGAATTGGCTTCACGATCCTTCCGTCGCGCTGATGTCGATTATTATGGTAAGCATTTGGGCAGGCATCGGTTTCTGCATGATTATTTACTTGGCCGGACTGCAAGGAATTCCGGATCATCTGTACGAAGCGGCCAGGCTCGACGGGGCGACGGGATTCAAACAGTTCGTTATGATTACGTTCCCGCTCTTGAAACCGATTACTTTCTTTATCTTTATAACGACGACTATTCGTTCCTTCCAGGTGTTCGACCTGGTATACATTTTGACGAGCGGCGGGCCGGCTAATAAAACGACCACGATCGTCAACGAAATTATTAAAAACGGGTTCGGCGAATACAACATGGGATACGCTGCGACCCAAGGCATTTTCCTTTTATTAATCACCTTCATCATTACGATGATTAATTATTATTTCACGTCTTCTTCGAGCGATTTCGATTAAGCATAAAAGGATGGGTTCGGATGACACTCAAGTATACGAAACAGGCGCTCGTCTATGCGGCGCTTATAGTTATTGCATTCGTCATGATCTTGCCGCTGCTAATCGCGCTCTTCACCTCTTTGAAGAGCGATGCGGAGTTGAACGCGGGCGTTGTGACGTTATTGCCGCAGCAATGGAATGTTTCGAATTATTATACCGCGATGACGATGGTGAATTGGCCGCTCTATTTCAAAAATTCGCTGATTGTGACGTTGATCGCCGTCTTCGGCAGCATCTTCTTTAATTCATTGGCGGGATATACGTTTGCGCGCCTTGCGTTTAAGGGACGCGACGTCATTTTCGTCTGTCTTCTGATCGGGATGATGGTTCCGGCGCAAGTCACGGTTATTCCCCAGTTTCTGATTCTAAAAGCGATGCCTTTATTCGGAGGCAATGATTGGTTCGGCAACGGGGGCACCGGATGGCTGGATACGTATTACGCCTTGATTGTTCCGGAGTTGTCCGGTTCGTTCGGCATTTTCCTGGCGCGCCAATTCTACCTTTCGTTTCCGAAAGCGTTGGACGATGCCGCCAATATCGACGGGGCGGGCATGTTCAAAACGTTTGTTCGAATCTACCTGCCGCTCAGCGGTCCGTTGATCGCATCGATGGGTATTCTCAAGACCGTCTCGGTATGGAACGACTTCTTCCATCCGCTTATTTATACCAATTCCGAAACGATGCGGACCGTGCAACTTGGGCTTCAAGCCTTTAACGGGGAAGCTCAAATCAAATTCAATCTGCTTATGGCCGCTACGCTGGTCGTCTCGCTTCCGTTAATGGCCATGTTCTTTCTGTTCCAGAAATATTTCGTGCAAAGCTTAATCTCGTCAAGCGTCAAGGGATAATCGATTGCCAAAGGAGGAATAGACGATGAAAGCCATCATGGTGATGTTCGACTCGTTAAACAGGCATATGCTCTCGCCGTATGGGGCCAGACGTATTCATACGCCGAATTTTGACCGGCTTGCCGCAAAAAGCGTCACTTTCGACCGAAGTTACGCCGCTTCCCTCCCCTGTATGCCGGCGAGACGGGATTTGCATACGGGTAGACCGCAATTTTTGCATCGGAGTTGGGGGCCGATGGAGCCGTTCGACGATTCGATGCCCGAATTGCTGAAAAAGAACGGTGTCTATACGCATTTAATCAGCGATCATTATCATTATTGGGAGGATGGCGGAAGCACGTACCATACCCGGTATAATACGTGGGAAATGGTGCGCGGGCAAGAGGGAGACGCCTGGAAAGGCGAAGTCCGCGACCCGGCCGTTCCCGCCGCGATCGGAAGGGCTGCGTTGAACGCGAACTTTGTCAGGCAGGATTGGATTAACCGCGGCTATTCGCTGCGCAACGACACTCATCCGCAGTTGGAAACGTTCAAGCTTGGGCTTGAATTCATTCAAACGAATCGCGATCAGGACCGTTGGTTCCTTCAAATCGAAACATTCGATCCGCACGAACCGTTTTTCACGCATGAAAAGTATAAAACATACTATAAGCACGAATACAACGGCCCGCATTTCGATTGGCCGGATTACAAAAAAGTAACGGAAACGCCCGAGCAGGTCGAACATTGCAGGATGGAATACTATGCGCTTGTCACAATGTGCGACGAACAGTTGGGAAGAGTGCTCGATCTCATGGACGACTGCAATCTGTGGGAAGATACGATGCTCATCGTTAATACGGATCACGGCTTCCTGCTAGGTGAACATGACTGGTGGGGCAAGGTTGTGCAGCCTTTTTACAATGAAATTGTTCATACTCCGTTATTTATATGGGATCCAAGATCCGGGAAACGCGGGGAGCGAAACGGATGCCTGGTGCAAACGATCGATCTCGCGCCGACGCTGCTCGACTTCTTCGGCGTTCCCGTTCCGGGCGATATGACAGGCAAACCTTTGAAGGATACGATCGCTTTCGAACGCCCGATCCGCGAGGCCTGTTTGTTCGGCGTATTCGGCGGGCATGTCAACTGTACGGACGGTCAGTACGTCTATATGAGGCAGCCTGTCTATCCATATAATGAGCAATTGTACGAATATACCTTGATGCCGACGCATATGAAAGCCCCGTTCTCGCCGGACGAATTGCGGACGGCGGAACTGGTCGAGCCGTTCTCTTTCACGAAAGGTTGTCCCTTGCTGCGAATCGCATCGAGAGGATTTGTCGATCCCGAAGCCCATCATGATTTGTTTACAGGAAATTTGCTGTTCGAAGTAAACGAAGACCCACGCCAGCAAAGACCGATCGATTCGCCCGAATTGGAAAAGAGAATGACACGGCTGCTCATCGAACGGATGGAAGAACTCGATGCGCCGGACGAGCAATTTATCCGATTGGGCCTGACGAAGGAGGCGTAAGCAAGTGAGCAATCAACCGAATGTTGTATTTATTTTAAGCGACGATCAAGGCGCTTGGGCGCTCGGATGCTATGGCAATACGGAAATCCGTACGCCCAATCTGGACAGGCTGGCCGCCCGGGGCGTACGTTTCGGCAATTTCTTCTGCACTTCGCCCGTTTGCTCTCCTGCGCGAGCGTCGTTATTAACCGGAAAGATCCCTTCCCAGCATGGAGTGCATGACTGGATCAAAGACGGCAATGTCGGCGAACGGCCTGTGGAATATTTAGCGGGTCATACCGCGTATACGGAAATATTGGCCGCCAACGGTTATCATTGCGGAATGAGCGGCAAGTGGCATCTGGGGCATAGCGCGCTGCCGCAGAAAGGATTCTCGCATTGGTTCGTTCATCAGTCGGGCGGGAGCCCGTATGTTAACGCGCCGATGATCCGCAACGGGCAGTTGGTCGAAGAACCGGGATATATTACGGATGTTATTACGGACGATGCATTGGAATATATCGAGGAACGGGCCAAGGAGGACCGACCGTTTTATGTAAGCGTCCATTATACGGCGCCGCATTCGCCATGGATCGGCCAGCATCCCCAACATTACGTGGATCTATACGAGAACTGCCCGTTCGACTCTTGTCCGCAAGAGCCGAAACATCCGTGGAGCACATTCGATCAACTCGAGCCGACGGTGTTTACAGAGCCTCGGGAGCATCTAAAGGGATATTATGCCGCGATTACGGCGATGGACGATCATATCGGACGCATTCTAGACCGCTTGGACTCGCTGGACTTAACGGATCATACGCTGGTCTGTTTCCTGAGCGACAACGGTTTCAGCTGCGGCCAGCGCGGCATCTGGGGGAAAGGCAACGGCACGTTCCCTTTGAATATGTTCGATTCGTCCGTGCGCGTACCCGCGATCATGAGCCATCCGGGCCGCATTCCTGAAGGCCTCGTTTGCGACGAATTGTTGAGCGGCTACGACTTTATGCCGACGCTGCTCGATTATCTTGGATTCGATTATCCGGAATCCGAGCGGCTGCCGGGAAGAAGCTTCCTCCCGCTCCTGCTGGGACAACCGTCCGAAGGCCGGGAAGGGGTCGTTATCTACGACGAATACGGGCCTGTGCGCATGGTCAGGACGAAAACGTGGAAATACATTCATCGTTATCCGTACGGTCCGCATGAATTGTACGATCTGGTTTCCGATCCGGGCGAACGCGACAATCTGATCGATGACCAATCGAAAGAGGATGTACTGCGCTCGATGCGCGCCATGCTTGACGATTGGTTCCATCAATATGTCGACCCGGCCAAGGACGGGGCGCGCGAACCGGTCGCCGGAGGGGGCCAGACCGGGCTGTCGGGCTTGGCGGGACGCGGGCGTCAAGCTTTTGAGTGAAGCGGCGGCCCGTTTCCGTTTCGGCGGGACTGCGGTGGCGGCGCTGTTCGTCGGCGGAGATGCGGCGGTGACGCTGTCCGCGGCGGTGACGCTGTCCGCGGCGGTGACGCTGTCCGCGGGAGTCTGCGATGGGCCGACCGCGTCGGTGCGACGATCGCGCTGCCCGCGACAGCGCGGCGATGGCGGGTGACGGCGGGTTTCATACCGCCGGCCTCCAGCCTCCATGGCGCGATCTTGCCGGTTCCCGCCTTCCGGGCCGATAATTGAGCGCCGTCCCCCTATTCGCAAGGCATCCTCAAGCATTACCTCCAAAAACTGGCGCTAATTTCACAGATTTGCCCCCAACGGCGACTTTAGATGGAATTCCTACCGCTAATCTCACCCAAATCCGCGATTTTTCCGCGGTTGCCATAATTAGCTCCAGAAATTACCGCTAAAATAAATTTGCCCGGTCCTTCCATAGATTTAGCTGTAGTTTTTCCCGCTAATTGAAAGTCCCGACGGATACGAATCAATCGACCGATCCGTTACGCAACATCCCAAACTGTTCCATCAAATCCATGCCGTTGGAGCTAACCCAATAAGCTTTGATTTTTCCTTCTTCAATAAGAAAAATATCGCTTCCCCCGCTTCTGCCTGCGCTCCCGACATCTTCCCGTTATCGTACCGGTAAACTTCCAGCGCGCCGTTACGCAAGGATCTTCCGCGATCGGCCCCGCTTCTACCGTCATTCGGGGAAATTTACCGTTTCCGTAGAGCGCTGTTTAGCCGCATAAATGGCCTTGTCCCAGATAACGCCGATCGATCATTGGAGTATATCCAATTAAACTGGAAAATTTTATGTTAAACGCGGGTCGCCGTTGGAAAATATCCAACCAATCCAAGGCAGATTCGTTTTTTAACCGTATTGGCGAACATTTCATTGGATAAATTCCAATAAGAGTCGAATGACGGAGCTTAAAAGGAAGATTCGTTGGATAAATTCCAATAGGCGGGAAGCGGACCAAGATGCTGATGTGCAACTTCCCAACAAGAGAAAAAACCGCAAGGCACGATAGCCATGCGATTATACGCCCGATTTCAACGATAGTTCGTTCTCCCTCCCGTTGATGCCGTTAATTTTCCGGAACTCGCCGGGGGTAATCCCCTCGTTCTTCTTAAAGAAACGAATATAACTGTTAATATTGTTATAACCGACTTTTCTGGCGATCTCTTGCACGCTCAGGCCGGAGTCCGCCAGCAATTGCTTGCTGGCCTCCAATCGGCGCAGCCCGATATACTCCACCATCGTCTTGCCGTATTCCTGCTTGAACAATCTGCTTAAATAATTGGGATGCAAATCGACAACATCGGCAATCGCCTCGACCGACAAGGCGAAATCTCCGTAATGATCTTCAATGTATTGCAGCACTCTCTCTATCGTTTTGTTGGCCCTAGGGATTTGCGACACATAATTCGCGATTCGATCGAATACGCTTCCGATCCACGAATGAATTTCATGCAGCGATTCGCAACCGGCCAGTTCCTTATAGATATGGTATTGTTCGCCGAACAATTGTTTAATCGATCCCCCGGAGTCGACAAGAATGGCGATCGCCGCATCCAATAAACGCGTGTAGATTCGATATAAATTTTCGTAAGATAGATGTTCCCTTTCCGTAATATCGCGCTCCAATTGCTCCAGGCATTCGTGCATGCCGGACGCATTGCCGGTCAAAATGCAGTTGCATAATTGTTTCTCCAACTGCAACGGATAGTAATAATCGATGTCGCGATCCGCCTGAACGTCTTCGAAAAACAAAATTTGCCGTTCTCCCAAATGCAATTTGTACTTCAGAACGTCCGTCGCTTCCGTAAAGGACAGATAGGCCAGCAAAATATGATCGTACGATTGTCCGACCGAGATGTAGACGCGCAGTTTCAACAGCCGATGCACGGATTCTTGTATTTGTTCGCAAAGCAAGTTGATTTGCGGTTTGGCAAGTTCCCACTCCGTCTCCGGATTGGCCAATACCGCAATCTGGTTCTCGCTTACTTCGGCAGACAAGCATGTGTACTGCGCTCTGATCACCTCTTCCGCTATGTTGCGAACGGCGAATTTAAACAAATTGACGTCGCGGATCGAATAATTTTTGAGCAGATCCGTATATTGATCGATTTCAATCACGACGATGACGGATTGAGACGTCGACAAATCCAATTGCAGAAAATTGATTCTATCTTCGGCTTCCCGGATCGAACCGACATTGTTATGCAATAAGCTGAAAAGAAACCGGTCCGCCTGCGCAGGAATGCTGTCGCGAAACGACTCGATCAATTGCTTGTTCTGCAGAAACACGGAATCGAGCACCCCGGTTACGAACTGAAACTCGTTTCCCTGCTCGAACCCGGCGCCGCCTCCTAAATGATGGATAATGTTTTTCGACTTATCGATAATCATTTTAATCGGATTATAGATGGATCTGGAAAGCAGGTAGGCGGTTGCCAAACCGGCAAATGTAAGCAGCAGGCAAATTCCGATCGTCATATTGCGGATGGGCGACAGCTTGTCCAACAAATAATCCAAAGGCGTCTCGGAAACGATCACCCATCCGTTGCGGAACGATTTCGAGTAACCGATCAGTGTGTTCGGACCGTTGCCGCTATCTACAAAATATCCCTCTTGATCCGAACCGGGCAAACGGTTGATGCGTTCGGCGGTCATTCCCCCGTCGGTTTGCCGGGACATATGCGAGGCCAACGTCTCGCCTTGATCGTTAACGACATAAATATTCGTAAACGGATTCATCTGCAGCTTGGAGATCAGGGCGGAAATTTCTTTCTCATAAACATGAATCGCGATATAACCGTAATCCTCGCCGGAAACGAAAGGAAATTTGCGCGCGAACGTAATAATATTTTCCTTGCTTCCGTCCCGGTTTTTAATATTGGGCGTGTCGGGAGCGAAGATCCATACATTCGCCGCGTCCGCCCCTTGAATACCCTCGATCCACTTGTCCCGCTCCTCGCCCGCGTAGCGCCTGGTAAGTTCGTTGCTCGAGATGATTTGGCGCGAATTCGATTTGTATATGCTAATGCCTTGAATGAACTCGTTGGTGGAAGCCAGCGTTTTCACCGTATCCCGAATATTGTTCGAAGCGTACTGATCGTCTTCGTTCTGCAAATAGCCGTATATATTCCCGTCCAAAGCCACCACCGTGGACAAGTTATGTATATCGTGCAAAGTCTGGTTCAAGGAAATGCTCATTTGCTTCAATTCGATCAATTGCGATTGGCTTAATTGTTCTTCCATCTTGCCTAATACGAACTGATAGGAAGCGATTCCAACAATATAAACAGGCAAAATAATAACGAGAGAAAAAGAGATGAAATATACGGTGAACAGCCTGTTAAAACGGATTTTGCTCGCCAACCCACCTCGTAATTTCAATTTCATCGCTTTTTGCTCCCATCGCTATAAATTCAATGACGCTATTCTTTGACAGCCCCCGCCGTCAACCCGGAAACCATATATTTTTGAAAAAACATAAACAAAATGACAATCGGCAATACGGCCGTCACGCAAACGGTCATAATGTTGGCCCAGTCGTAAGACACTTCTCCCATATAACGGATCGATATCCCCGGATTAAGCGTGCGCAGCGTATCTTTGTTAATCAAGGTTAACGAGTAGAGGAAATCGTCCCACGACAGGATGAACGTATAGATTCCCACCGCGAAAATACCGGGTTTGGACAAAGGCATCACGATGCGGAACAGAATCCCCCATCGCCCTAATCCGTCGATTTTGGCCGCTTCCTCCAGACTGCCGGAAATATTGTCGAAGAACACTTTGATCATCCAGATCGAAAAAGGGAGCGAAGATGTCGTTAACGCCAACATCAATCCGATATGCGAGTTCAACAGCCCATACATATTATACATCGAATACAACGCAATGAGCAGAGCGACGATGGGAAGCATTTGCGTCGATAAAATCAAGAACATCAGCAATTCCTTGAATTTGAAGCGAAATCTGGAAAAGGCGTAGCCGGCCGATACCGCAACAAGCAGCGTAATCACGGTCGTCCCCGCGCTGACGATCAAGCTGTTCTTATAATAGATGAGAAACGCGTTATTGCTGAACAACTTAACATAATGCTGAAAAGTAGGAGTGAACGGAAGCCACTCCGGCGGCAGCTTGAACAAGACGTCATTCGTTTTGAACGAGGTGACAAGCATCCAATATAACGGGAAAAACAAGAAAATAAGATAAAATATGAAGCCCGCCCTGGAAACCGCGAATTGAATGATTGCGTTTCTTTTCAATATGCCCCCGCCTTTCTCGGCCGCTCTTCCCCGATTGCGAACAATCGATTATAGAACCAAGAGAGCAGCAGCATGATGATTAACCATACGGTTCCGATCGCGGCCCCTTTCCCAAGATCAAGCTCGATAAACGCGCTCTTGTAGCTCAAGATCGCAAGCGTTGTCGTGGCGTTAATGGGCCCTCCCCCCGTCATCACCCAGAACAGCGGGAACATCTTGAAATTTTCGATGATCGAGATAAGCGTTACCGTCTTGATCGTATGTTTCAGGAAAGGAAGCGTAATGTAAAAAAACATCTGTCTCCCGTTCGCTCCGTCAATTTTGCCGGCTTCGTACATATCTTCGGGTATCCCCTGCATGCCTGCCAGCAGCATCGTTGTCATAAACGGCAGCTGTTTCCACAACGCGGCGATCATGACGGCCGGCAGCGCGAGATGAACGCTGGACAACCACTGGTACGGCTCATCGATCAAATGCAAGCTTTTTAGAATGTAGTTGATCACGCCGTATTGCGGCTGATACAGCCACATCCATAGCAATGACGTTACAATGGTCGGGATGATCCACGGTATGAGGATCAACGTTCTTGCCACTTTGCGAAACCGCATGTTCGTATTGAGAATAAGAGCGAGTCCTATTCCCAACACAAACTGTACGGCCACTACACCGGATACATACGTTACCGTCGTCCACAAAGAACTTGCAAATTGCGAATCCGCTATCATTTTCTGGTAGTTCCCGAAGCTGTTCCATGTGAATTCCTTCATCTTCAGCAAAGTAACGTCGAAGAAACTCATATGAATAGACTTTACGATGGGAATGCCTATCGTAAACAGCAATACGATCAACGCCGGAGAAAGGATAATGAGAGTAAACCAACGGTCCCGCTGCTTCTCGGTAAGCCATTTCCGGCTAGCTTTGACCGGAACGGGAGCCGCTGTTCCGTTATGTCGATTCATGCCGAACATCCCTTCTTCGCTATTTTAAAATTTGTTGCAGCTTCGCGTTTAAGTCGGCCGCAACTTTCGCAGGATCTTCCTTCGCGACGCTAACTCTCTGCACGGCTTCCGACATATCCAGGTATGCCTGTTCCAGACCCGGATTGTTGGCCGGCAACGACTTCGCCGTCTGCAACTGTTCGATTAACACTTTGTCAAATTCCGAAGCGTTGAATTCAGGCGATTCGCTGAGCGATATTCTCGAGGTAAGGGCGTCGCTTTTTTGATGGTACAGCGAGATGGCGTCTTTATCGGTTAAAAATTTGATGAAATCGGCCGCCTCCTGCTTATGCTTCGAATCTGCCGCGATGACCAAGCCGTGAGCCTCCGCAATCGAAACGGATTGATCCGTCTTATTCTTCGGTACGAGCGCTACGCCCCATTCCTTGTCGAACTCCTCCCCCTTCCCGCTTAACGAACGGAATACCGCTTTGCCGTAATATCCGTCCATGTACATGCCGAGGCGGCCGATCGAGAACAGATTACGCAAATCCTTCAACTTGGCGCCTTGCGGAGAGATGTTATTGCTCACCAAATCTTGATAGAACTGAAGCGTTTCCACAACTTGCGGCGTATTCACGTTTACTTGGCCGTTCTCGTCGAAGATCGATCCGCCGAAGCTATAAATATTCCGCAAGGAGATCATGCCGTTGATCGGCAATTTATCGGTCGCTTCGCCGAAACCGTAAATCGGTTCCCCGCTGTCGGTTTTCAGTTGGCTGATCGCCTTGGCCATTTCAATCATTTCATCGTAGGTGGCCGGCGGCCGGTCTTCCAATCCGGCTTGCTTAAACAATTCCTTATTATAGTAGAGCACATACGGCGACGGTGCCCACGGCACTCCCATTAATTGGCCGTTATACGAATAATCCGCGACCATGGAAGGCATGAGGTCGTCGATATAATCCTGCCCAAGCAAATTGTCCAGCGGCGTAATAATATCCGAAGTCGCATATGTTGGGAACGTGGGGCTGATGGTTTGAATAATATCAGGCGTATTGTTCGACGAAGCCATGACAAACGTTTGTTGTTTAATATCGCCGAACGGAATGCCGATAAATTCGATCGTCACATTAGGCTTGATCTGTTTGTACATTTCAACCATTTGCTCCAATGCGTCTTTCGTCGCTTCCTCCGTAATGCTCCAGCTTGCAAACGTCAATGTGACCGATTCGCCCGGTTCCGCATTGGGCGCGGCGCTTTCCCCCGCATTTTCCTGTTGGGACGTTTGATCCGTTCCCGCTTCCTTCCCGCTGCCGCATCCCGCAAGCAGCATGAGCAGCATCACGGCGATCATGCCGATAGATAACACTTTTTTCATATAGACTCCCCTTTCATGATCAGTCATTTTCGAAAGCGATACGTTCCTTTCAAGCTACGATTATATATTTCGGGACAGTTTGCTGTATATTTACCCTTTCTAAGGTTCGTCTACATTATCTAACTTTGCGGTATGCAGATTGAAACGGGAGTATGTAATTTATGATGGGGGCGAAGTTTCGGCTGTAAAAACACCTCCAAAAACTTGATCCTCGTGCATTAGCTCCAAAAACTGGCGGTAATTTCATAGACTTGCCTTGAGTGGGGACTTTAGATGGATTTCCTACCGCTAATTTCGCCCAAATTCCCATTTTGCCGCCGGTGCCGTAATTAGCTCCAGAAATTTCCGCTAATATGAGCGTGCACGTTTTTTTGGCATATTTAACGGTACAATTTACCACTAAATCCAATTGGACGCGGATCATCTGGCCGATCGATCCGTAGCGAAGCATCCGGCAGCCTATGAAAAAAGACACCTGTTTAGGTGTCTTTGCGGAGTATGGAATGGGATTCCCGGGCCGCAGACGGATCCGCCTACCCCCTCTAACGCAACGATCAGATTCGCTTCAAAAATTCAACGATCGTCAACAGCCCTTTATCGAAGTTTTCCAAATGGAAATGTTCGTTCGGCGCGTGCAAGTTTTCCGTCGGCAAGCCGAAGCCCATCAGCACAACCGGTGCGGACAATTCCCGGGCAAACGCTTCGACGATCGGGATCGAGCCCCCGTCTTTGGTGAACACGGGACGAACTCCGTACACTTGCTCGTAAGCGTCCGCCGCCGTTTGCAGCAGCGGGGTCTGCGGATCGATCGTGAACGGATTGCCTTTCTCCCGCTGCACGACCGTTACCTTCGCCCCGGCCGGGGTATAACTCCGAATGTGACGTTCGATTTTGTCCAGAATGTCCTGCGGGTCCTGCTGCCCTACGAGGCGGCACGTAATCTTCGCATGGGCTTCGCAAGGAATGACCGTCTTGGTCCCCTCGCCTTGAAATCCGCCGTACATGCCGTTCATTTCCAGCGTCGGTCGGACGCCGACCCGCTCCACAAACGAATAGCCTTCTTCGCCGTACAGCGCATCCAGCCCGAGTCTCTGCTTCAACTGCTCCTCGTCGAAGCCTTTCTTCGCCAACTCTTCCCTCATTTCAGCCGTCAGTTCCGGCACGCCGTCATAGAAGCCGTCGACGGCTATGCGGCCTTGATCGTCATGGAACGACGCCAGCAAGGAGACCAGCGCGTGAAGCGCATTGGGCACGCCGCCGCCGTACGTCCCCGAATGAAGATCCGTGTTGGCCGTATGTACCGATACATCCAGCGAGCAAAGCCCGCGCAATCCTGTGCATATGGCCGGCTTGCCCGGTCCCAGCAGCTCCGTGTCGGAGATAAGCACCGCATCGGTCGCCAATTTGTCCTTGTTCTTCTCCAAGAAAGGATATAAGTTGGCGCTCGTAATTTCTTCTTCGCCTTCGATGCATACTTTGACGTTGACCGGAAGCGTGCCTTCCTGCTTCAGAATGGCTTCCAGCGCCTTAATGTGCAGGAACAGCTGCCCTTTGTCGTCCGTAGCCCCTCTCGCATAAAGCTTGTTATCGCGAATCGTCGGCTCGAACGGCGGGGTTTCCCACAGATGGAGCGGATCGACCGGCTGCACGTCATAATGGCCGTATACTAAGACAGTCGGCTTGCCGGGCGCGTGCATATAATCCGCATACACGATCGGATGGCCCGCGGTTTGGTGAATTTCCACGTTTTCCAGCCCCGCCCGCCGCAGCGCGTCGACCAGCCAATTCGCCGCCCTGTTCATATCCTCCTTATGCTCGGACAAGGCCGAAACGCTCGGAATGGAGATCCATTCCTTCAGTTCGTTCAAATGCTCGACTCTGTGCTGTTCGAAATAAGCTTGATAGTCCATATTGATCCTCCCGACGTAAACTATGTATTAATTCCGATGAACCGATCCACGATCCCGGCCCTGTACCCTGTGCCCTGACAACCCTGCCCCATTACCCAACTTTTCCCATCGCCATTATTATTCCCTTCGGCAATCGAAGTATCCTCAACTATAGTTGTATTTTACACCAGTCGTTTCATTAAAGAAACCTTCGTTCCGTCCCGACCCCTCTTAAGCGCGGCATCCTCTCTTCAATAAAAAACACCGCTCGGAGCGGTGCAGGAGGATGTCGTTCGGCAGCGAACAACATCAGCTATAGGTTCGGATCGATGGATACGCCCTTCTCTTCCAGACATGCGATGAGATAGGAGAAGCTATCCAAGGACAGCAGGATGCGCTGCCTTTGTTCGTCCGCGGCGATTACGTCGATCTGGATCGTTTTGTCATGTTCGTTATAAACAACAAAATGGCTAACCTCTTGATCGTCCAAAACTTCAGTCCAATTGAACATGATGCTGCTTACAAAGTTTTTCATGTTTTTTCTTCTGGGCTCCGCCTTGGGCAGAGCTCCCCCATTGGGAACTGCGACATCGACCGGATGCTCCGCTGGAGGAACTTCCGGTAACTTTCCGGTTTCTTCGATGTTGTCATGCCGATTCATCATGGCCGCCTCCGCCTCCTTCCTCCCCTCGTCTAATCCTTCGATCTCAGCGATTGCCGCGACTTCCGCTGCGCTTGCGATTTCCTGTTCAAGCGCCGCTTCCGCGTAAAATTCGCTAGAAAGCGCTACAGGCGCTTCCGGCTCGGCCCGCATCACGGTTTGCGGCACCGGCTGTGGCGCGTTCTGCAATACGGATTGCAATTCCGCCTGCGGTACCGGTTGCGACATTGCAGCCAGTTCTACTGCGGATATCGCATAAGGCACGATCGCTTCCGGGACGTTGTGCGGAGCGGTTGCCGCGACTGCTTGCGCTTCCGGCACTGCCATCGACGCTGCCTCCGGCTCCGTCTCAGCTTCGCTCGCGGCTTCGGCGTCGGCATAAGCTTTGAGAATGATCCCAAAGTGATCGGGCTCTTCTTCTTTCGCAGCGTTCACGATCGACCGTTCCTCTTGTTGAAACGGCTTAGGCTCGGCGAAACGGAAAGGGGCGTAGGAGCGGTCTTCCACGGAATATTCTCTTAACATTCCGTTTTCGCTCACGGGAGCGTCTTCCGGCTTCGCCCGCTCGACTAACGGAAGCACGTTCTTGATCAGCTCATTGATGCGGTCCGAGTCGAAAGGCTTCGTGACGTAATTATTCGCCCCGGCTTTTAACGCCTTGGAAATTAAATCTCTCTGACTCATGGCCGAGCAAATGAGCACGATCGCCTTCGGATCGATGGTCCGAATCTCCTGCAGCGCCTCGATGCCGTCCATCTCGGGCATGGAAATATCCATCATGACAATATCGGGCCGCAGTTCTTTAAACTTCTCAACGCCGATCAAACCGTTCTCCGCTTCGCCGACCACCTCATGACCCGATTTCGTTAATATATCCGTTAACATAATGCGCAAAAATCTTGTATCGTCAACGATAAGAATTCGTAGCGTCATCGCCTTTTCACCTTCGCTTTCACGTTCTAGTCGCAGCATTATTCGCTCGTTTCTTCGATTTGCTTCTTATCTATTTTGATAGGATTCGTCTTGGCCGCAGGACCGGGAAAAACAGCCTTTGGAAGCCGATCCTCGATCCCGTCAAGCTGAGGCGCGTAAAAAACGGAAACCGTTAGTTGATAAACGTCTGCAGCACTGTCAAACGATAAAGAATCCACGTTCACGATGCGTTCCAAACCTTCCAGGTCCATGATGAATTGCCGCATCCGTTCATATGACGGCGATTGTACCGCCATCCCCAGCGACACTTTGTACAATGGGAGCGAATCCGTCTTGCTTTCTTCGGCCGCGGCCGCATCTGCCGTGCCAATGGTTTTGTTCCAATCATCGAACGAAATCTCCGAATAGCTTACGCCGATACTGTCGATCGTATTGCCTGACGATTGTTCCACCGATCTCACATTTACGATCAGTTGGTCGACAAAAGATTCAAGCGGCACTTGACGCTGCATTTGCAAGCTTTCCTCTGTGCTTAACTTTATTTGTTCGTTGATTTGACTGCCGATCGCCTCCAGCATTTTCATGTCCGCTTCGATCTTCGCCGTTAGCTTGTCCACTTCTTCCTTCACCGGACTGACCGCTTTCCAGTATGTAAAGAGCAGGGCGGCAACGATAAGAACGGACAACGCCGTCAGGATCAAAATTCTGACTTGCCTCGCGCTCATCCCGTTCCATCCCCTTTCATCCGCAGAAAACGGTCTCTTTTCAACTGAATATTGAAATCTGCCCGGTAAAGCGCCGCATTGCCGTCCTCTTCCCTGGCAATCGAATGGATCGTCACGCTCTGAACCCAATCCTCGTACGTTAATTGATGGAGATACTGGGCCGTATCGTCCAAACCGTTAAATTGCGCGGAAAGCAAAATCGCGCCCGTATCCTGATAAGCGAACGTACTGAAAAACCCGCTTGCCGGCAACGCAGCTGTTAGCTCGTCGAGGATGCTTGCCGTTTGAACGGGCCATTGCTTAACGGCGTTAATCATCGACACATACCGCTCGATATCCGATTTGGCGGCAGCTTCCTGAAGCTTCTGCGTTTCGATTTCAATCTGTTCCGCAATTTTGGCGCTTTCGGCTTGTTTCGCATCCCTCTGTTTCGCAAGAGACAGATATTGATAATAGAGCAGTCCTCCGCCAATCAAGCCGATGGCGAGCACGATTGTCAGCACGATCGCGAACCAAATGCTTCTCTGATCCTTCTGCGGGAGCAGGTTGATTTCGCTAAGCATTTACGCTCCCCCCTTTAACGACAGGCCCAATGCCAAATAATATTTCGGGGAAAATAATTCTTGCGGCTGCGTCTCGGACCAATGGCCGGAAAAGGTAAACGGAACTTTCCCGAAATGCTGCTGCAGATGTTCGGCGATATTGTCAAGGTACGGGTAATCCCCGGTTAAGACGATCGTTTCGATCTCGTCGTCTCCCTGATCGATCGAAGCATAATAAAAGTTGATGAATCGCTGAATTTCTTCCATGATGACTTTGACTTCATATTGCAAATGCGTCAGGTCGCCGTTCCAAACCGTCGTCAAGGCGCCCGTTCGATCGACGGAGGTCTCCCAACTGTCGGCGGATAAGTTCATTTTGAATTGGCGGACAAGCAGCAATTTATGTTTATGGAAAATGCTTGCCGTGACGGTATGCAGATCGAATTGGACGGACAGCGTCGGCGCTTCCACGGGAAGCTCGAATCCCGGCTCCTTGCCCGCTTGATAGAACAACCGGTATACGGCCAAGGGAGATATGTCGGCGGCGACGGGCTTCAGAGCGGCGCTCTCCAACAGCTGCGCGTACTGCGCAACGATATGTTCGGGCGCGGCAAACAGCAAAATTTCTTTCTTCTCTTCGTTCATTTCGAGAAAGTCAAAATCGAAGATCGGATCTTCGAACGGCAAATGAATTCTGGAACCTAACTCAAGGTATAGGTAGCCCTTGATTTCTTCGTCCGCCACATGCGGCGGAATATCGAATTTGCGGACAATCACGAACGGATCGGGAATGACGAACTGAACTTCCCTGTTCGAAATGTTCCATCTGCGCACGCAATCTTTTAATATCAAGCGCAACCGGTCCGGTTCGGCGATTTTCCCTTCGCGAACGATATCCGGTGCCAGACGATATTCGCCGAAGGCCATCGGCCCGTATAAACTCGGTTTCTTCGCATCGACGTAACGAATGACGTGGTCTTTAATGACCAAATTCACCATCTTTTTCTTCTTATAGGATTGTTTCCGGCTTGCTTTCATATTTACTCCCCCACTATGTCATAAGGAACTGGAAATACCACGCTATCAGTTCTTCTCCCCATAGATAAGCGGTCATTGCGCCTAATGCGATGAAGGGGCCAAATGGCATCGGCCGTCCTCTCCGAACTTTGCCGAGCATCATTCCAACGGCGCCGACAAGCGTTCCATACAATGTGGAGAAGAAAAAAGTAAGCAAAATCCCTTTCCATCCCAAGACAAGGCCCAGGACGGCGAACAATTTCATATCTCCTCCACCCATGCCGCCTTTGCTGGCGACAGCGATTACAAACAGCAGCGCAAAACCTAGGCCCGCTCCAACGAACATATCCCACCATGGCTGCAAAGGAAAAACGATTCGCAAAACAAGAAAAAGAATTGCGAAAACAAGCAACACTTTATCGGGAATCAACATATAGCGTAAATCGGTAATACATATGACGACGAGCAAAGATATTAGCGTCCAGGCGACGAACAGTTCGTAAGACCAACCGATCAACGCAGGCGTGACGGCGAACAGGAGCGCGGTGCCGAGTTCGACGAGCGGGTAGATCGGCGATATGGCCTTTCCGCAGCCGCGGCATCTTCCCCGGAGCCACAGGTACGAAAACAAGGGAACCAGTTCCGCCGCGCTTAAGGTGCGCCGGCACTGCGTACAATGCGAACGCGGCCGGATTATTGACTCGCCTCTCGGCACCCGCAGCCCGACGACATTGTAAAAAGAGCCTAAGCAAAGGCCTGCGGCGAATATAAATATGCTAAATAGCGCTGTCATCGTTCATCCCCTTATAGGATTGCACTCCCCCGTCCGGGGGGGAGTGCTCAGTTCTGTACTTTCGCCCGCGTTATGCTGTGCTCCTCGACATAATCGCCGACATTGCTTCCGTTGTTGCCGGCCGCGTTGCGTACGCCTCTCTTGCCGTTATCGGTGAACGCGCCGAACTTGTGGCTGGGACCATCGGCCTCAACCCGAACGTACGTACCGGGAACGGACGGTCCTCCGCCCCCTCCGATTCGCAGTTCGAACGTCTCCGAGCCCGGCTCGTATTGGCCTCCGTCCGGATCCTTCGCTTCATCCAAGTATCCTTCGTCGATCAGCCACTGCAATGGAATGTATACCACATCCCCGCTGGCCGGCGGCCGCACTTCCCGATGGCCGATGACGGCAAGCTTCGCCGAATCGATCATCTGGATGGCATTCGCCGCATGGGCATCCTTCTTCGCATTGTCGATCAGCCCGCCAACGGCCGGGATGGCGATTGCCGCGATTATTCCCAGGATGACAACCACGGCCAGCAGTTCGATCAGGGTCAGCCCCTTTTGATTTCTAACGATACGCTTCATATACGGGCCCCAATTCCAATGAAATATGCAGTGTTATTTCACGGCTGAACGTTTTAATTCATCTTCTGGACCAGTGATCCCGCGAGTGCCATTTGTAAGTGTAACGGAATACGTAAAGGTTCTTGCATCAGTCCCAGCTGTAACAGTTACAGATGAACCATCAACATTGTATGTCCCGCCATCCGGGTCACGCACCGGTTCAAGATAGCCACCTTCTTCAAGTTCTTTTAAAGTTATTGTTTTGGTTCCATTTGCTTCCGGACGAAACTCATCATCACCAAGTACCGCCAATTTCGCCGAATTGATCATCTGCACCGCATTAGCCACATGTGCGTCCTTCTTGCTGTTGTCGATCAGGCCGCCGATGGCCGGAATCGCGATGGCCGCGATAATGCCGAGAATGACGACAACCGCGAGGAGCTCGATTAGCGTGAGTCCCCTTTCATTTTTCACTGCTTGTACCGCTTTTTGATACATGTGAATCCCTCCCTAAAATTTTACATAATTCGGTTTATTATAATGTTGCCATTATAACCGTAAGGACGATTACTTCACGTGGTTAAAAATATCGAACATCGGAACGATAATCGACAGGACGATGCCGCCGACCATCGCGGCAAGAAAAATGATCATGAGCGGTTCGATCAAGCCTTTCAACGCATCCGCCGTTGCCTCGACTTCCTTGTCGTAGAAATCCGATATTTTCTCCAGCATGAAATCGAGCGAGCCGGATTGTTCGCCGATCGCGATCATTTGCGTCACCAGCGGCGGGAAAATCCAATGCCGTCGCATCGGTTCCGACAGTGAATTCCCACCCTCGAGCGATGCTCTCGATTCCTTTAACACCCCGACCATCACTTCGTTCATGACGACTTTCTCCACGATCGTCAGCGCATCCAGAATCGGTACGGAGCTTTTAAACAAAGAGTTTAAAGTACGCGTCATGCGGGCGATCGCCGACTTTTGCACCAGTTTCCCGAATATGGGCAATTTCAATAAAGCGTAATCCAAATAGTATTTGCTCGAAGGATTTTGCAAAATTAGCGCGACGCCGATAACGACGCCTAGCAACAGCAACAGCAAGAGCCACCAAAAAGATTGCAGCCAATCGCTGATCGCCAAAACGAATTTCGTAATCGCCGGCAGTTCGGCGTTGAATTGGGCGAACATCGAGGCGAAGGTGGGCACGACGTTCGTCAACAAATAAATGACGACAGCGACCGCCACAATCGCGATAGCAATCGGATATATCAATGCCGATTTCACCTTCTGCATCGAATAATGCAGTTTCTCGAAATAGACGGCCAGACGCTCCAAGGTCTCGTCGAGATTTCCCGACGCTTCCCCCGCTTGAACGAGGTTGATGAACATCGGGGGGAAGATCTTCGCATGACTGGCCGCCGCTTCGGACAACGGCTTGCCCGAGCGCAGCTCCTCCTCCACGTTCAGCAGCGCTTTGCGCAGAGCTTTGCTTTGCGTTTGCTGCGCTAATATTTTCGTCGCTTCCGCTACCGAGACGCCGGCGGCAATTAACGTGGAGAACTGTCTAAGATAGATCACGAAATCCTGATTTTTGACAGGGCTTCCTATCGAAATTTCTTTATTAAACAAGCCTTCTTCCAGTTCGACGATCTCCGAAACGGCGATGCCTTTGCCGCGCAGTTCGACAACCGCGTCTTTTCTGGCGGCGCTTGCAATTTTGCCTTTGCGGGTTTTGCCGAGCCGGTCGCGTCCCACATATTTAAACTGCGCCATTACTTCAACTCCCTAAAGTACGGTTCGGCCGCTTCTCTCGATATCACTCTTTGGTTGATCAGTTCGTTCATCGACATGTCCAGCGTATGCATGCCGTACGCCTTCCCCGTTTGCATAAAATTGGTAATTTGATGGACTTTATGCTCGCGAATCAAATTCGCTACCGCATTCGTGTTGATCAGCAATTCGGTGGCTACGCGTCTCGCTTTATGGTCGATGGTGGGAAATAGCCGTTGAGACAGGATAGCCAACAGGACGGATGCGAGCTGAGCCCGTATTTGCGGCTGTTGATCGGATGGAAAGACGTCCAAAATCCGGTCGATCGTAGCGGGCGCGTTCGGAGTGTGCAATGTGCCTAAGACGAGATGCCCCGTCTCCGCCGCCGTCACCGCAATCGATATCGTCTCCAGATCGCGAAGCTCGCCGACGAGTATGACATCCGGATCTTGCCGCAAGGCCGCCCTCAGACCATTCGTAAAATTATGCGAATCGTTGCCGATTTCGCGTTGATTAATGACGGAATATTGATGTTTATGCAAATATTCGATCGGGTCCTCGAGCGTAATAATATGCTTGCGCATATGTTTGTTCATGTAATCGATCAGTGCGGCGAGCGTCGTCGATTTCCCGCTTCCGGTAGGCCCGGTTACCAGAATGAGCCCTTGCGCTTTCGCGGCAAGCTGGCGCAGCTCCGAGGGCACATGCAAATCTTCCAGCGCGGGAATGTTCGAAGGAATGAGCCGAAGCGCAATGCCGATATTGGAGCGCTGGTAATATACGTTGACGCGAAAACGGGTCAAGCCTCGCAGGCCAAAGGAGAAATCCAATTCCCTCCGTTCTTGCAGGATGTCCCACTGTTCCTTGGTCATGATGCTTTTGGCCATCATAACGGTATCATCCGACGTGAGGCTTTCCGATTCATGCTGCTTCAATTCCCCGTTGACTCTCACGATCGGCGGCACGCCCACCGTAAGATGCAAATCGGATGCTCCTAACTCAAACGCCATCCGGAGCAGCTTGTCCAATCGTTCCATTTCCCCACCCCACCTCTATTCGCTCATGGCTACCCGCAACACTTCTTCCGTCGTCGTATATCCTTCGATCACTTTAATCAAACCGTCGTCGATGAGAAAAATCGTTCCTTTGCTTACCGCGACCTCACGAATCTCTTCCATCGATCGATTGTTCATAATCATGCGCCTGATTTCATCGTCGACAACTAAAATTTCATGCAAGGCAATTCTTCCTTTGTAACCTGTCATATTGCATACGCCGCAACCTTTGCCCCGGAATACCGTCTCGATTTGCAGGTTTCGCTTCTCGCAAATTTCTATCTCCCGCTGTGAAGGAGGCCCGGCTGTCTTGCAATCTTGGCAAATTCGCCGGACAAGCCGTTGCGACACGACGCCCGTCAGCGATGCGGCCACGAGAAAAGGCTCAATCCCCATATCGATTAATCTGGTGACGGTGCTGATCGCATCGTTCGTATGAATCGTGCTTAGGACGAGATGGCCCGTTAACGAGGCGCGGACGGCGATTTCCGCCGTTTCCGTATCGCGAATTTCCCCCACCATCACGATGTTGGGATCCTGGCGCAGAATGGCCCGCAGCCCTTTGGCAAAGGTCATGCCGACGCTCGTATTGACTTGAACTTGATTCACGCCTTCCAGACGATACTCTACCGGATCCTCTACCGTAATGATATTGACATCGGGTGTATTTAAACGATTGAGTGCGGAGTAGAGGGTGGACGATTTCCCGGAACCGGTCGGCCCTGTAATGAGAACGATGCCTGTCGGCTTATCGATCATTTGAATAAATCGTTCATAGTTGATAGGGTGGAAGTTCATTCGCTGCAAATCGATCGCGGAGCTTCCCAGATCGAGAATCCGCATGACGACCTTCTCGCCGTATACTGTCGGAAGGGTGGATACCCGAAGGTCGATCACATTCGCGTCCAAATTCAATTTGATTCGCCCGTCCTGGGGAATGCGAAACTCCGTAATGTTCAGTTGGGCTAAAATTTTAATTCTCGCAACGACCATGCTCAGCATATGTCTCGGAAACTTTCTTTCCGTTCTCAGGATACCGTCGATTCGATAACGGACCAGCACTTCCTTTTCATGAGGATCGATATGAATGTCGCTTGCTTTTTGCTGATAACCTTGAATGATCAGTTGATTGACTAACTTCACAATGGGAGAATGCTCGTCGATGACCTCGTCCTCTTCCTTCTCTTGCCGCTTCAGTTCGGCTCCGAGCAAATCCTCCATATCGTCGGCCAAGCCGTAATATTTATGAATCGATTTTTGAATATCTTCCTTCGTTGCGATAGCTACTTCAATTTGAAAGCCGGTCGAGAGCCGTAAATCGTCGATCGCGTAGAAATCCATCGGGTCCGCCATTGCGACCAACAATTTATCCCCCTCTTTTTTCAAAGGAATAAGCTTGTTTCGCTCCGCCGTTTCTTTCGGCACGATATGCAGCAGCTTCGGATCGATCGGGTATTTGAACAGGCTCACATAGGGGATGCCCAACTGGAATTCAAGAACTTCCATCAGTCTTTGCTCGCTAATGAAACCTAGCTCGATCAGAGCTTCCCCCAGCTTTTGATTCGGCTTTTTCCCCGTCAAAGCGGCCTGCAGCTGCTCATGCGTAATGAGACCGGACTCAACGAATAATTCGCCGATTTTTTTGCGCGGTTTCTTCATCGTTTTTCACCTTGAATTTATAGTAGTCGCATCGTTTAATATGGATTTTATGGCAACTTTTTGTAGGCAATCGCTTGATACGGCGCCGTACCCGCAGCCACGATCGAACCGGAATGCAGTTCTATATTGAGCAACGAAATGTTCGTCTCCACTTCAAACGTATTCCGGTCGCTATCGGCTTTGATCGTATAGGTTAGCAATGTGTTTGCGGTAAGATCCTTGTTGAATTCCAATTGATAGATGGCCGGACGGCTTGCATGAGTATCTGCGAGGAGACCGGTGTCGTGAGTCGACGACGACTCGTTGTATCGGTGCTGGACGATGGCTGCCGCGCCGGAATCGACACAAATGTAGTTGTAATGGGCCTCTAGGCTAGAGGGGCAGGCAGCAAGCAATTCAACCTTTTCCGCATAGCGCAGTTCGTTGGTAAGGGCCATGGAAGCAAGCCGTACGTTGTCTTGCAGCTCGCTGCGCCGGTTCGCCGAATCGAACGCGCCGACCCCAAACGCGTAGGCGGATACGGCCAGACCGAGAACCAAAGATAGCAGAACCATTCCCGCCAACACTTCGATAAGTGTGATCCCCTTTTGATCCAGTTTCCGTTTTCGCATGGCTCATGCGTCCTCCCGTTACGCCGTTTCCGCAGTCCGTTGAACTGTGCACGGCTATACTTTTACCCACATCTTTGTATTTGTCGAATTCGATGGCGCATTGCCGGCGTTAGATATATGAGGTTGAATGCATTTATACGTTTCCTTGTTGTACCGCACTTGATCGTTTAGCGTATAATGAATGTCCGGCTCCCAAGGAGGAGGCGTTGGAATAAACAAGGTCATATAGCTTCCTTTCGTTCCGTCAATCAAGTTTTCTACCAACTCGCCGTGAATCGTAATAGCGCCATTGCCTGTGCCGACTTTCAAAATATGATCATTCCCCGCCGTCGCAGCTTCGATCGTTTGCCTCGTCGTATGCATCCGTTCGCTGCGCTCGCCGGAAGCCGTGATCGCTTGAAACCCGTTCGTGAAAAAACCGAGCAGCACGGTAACCAATATCATAAGCAGGACGATGGAAGCCAACACTTCAATCAATGTAAACCCTCGTTCCTTCCCCCGCCTTCGCTTGTCGATCCTCACCCTATTCACCGCACTTTCTTCCTTCGCGGCTATCCGCCGCTCCATTCGATTCTTTTGAACTTGCGGGTTTCGTTGATCAGGTTGGCGATAGTGGCGTCGTAGGTGACCGTACTAGCTCCGTTGAGTGAAAGATTATTGACAACCATAGCGCCAGTCAATATGAGCGCGCCGTTCGTAGACGTATACTCCGCTTCAGGAGCATATAAGAGCACGCCATCTAGGTTGAACGATCCTGCCAGTTCGATTGAATTCCTGACATGGAGTATCACTTTTTTCTTCTGTGAGTTTTTAATCGTAATAGCGCCTGCCACCTTGATATTGTGTGCATAGATATGAATAATCCCCGTTCCGCCGCCGCCGATAGTGATTGTTGGATCCTTATCCGACTTGAAATCGTTAAAAACGATATGCATATCTTTACTGTCAGTAACATGGATTGCAAAAGTTTCAGGGGATGGGGGCTGAGCTGTAAACGGATCCGGGGAAGTATTATACTCCCCATAATAGCCGGATTGGTTGATGACAGCGCCAATCGGTACTTCAGGCCAGTCCGTAGTATTAGGAAAATCGAGTTTGGGAGGAAATTCGCCTTTATATTGGGGTTTCAGTTCTCCTCCAACTATATTGCTAGTACCGGCACGAATTGATTCGCGAGCAACGACATCGGCACCGCAGCACACCATAAAACCTCCCGTGTTTTCGATGTAATCCTCGGCCATAATCGCATTTTCCATATTTGCCCTGGGTTCGTCCAATCCCAGTCGCAATGAAACTTGATTCGTTATATTGCCGACGGTCCCTTGCGAATGAATGACGATCGTATCATGAGGCCCTTTTTTGATTTCGGCGCTAAACGTTCCGTTGCCTAGCGTAACTTCTTGACCGAAGTTCCGGTTCAACTCGTCGATGGCCTTTTCCGTTAACGTCACCGGGTTATAGTTGTCGATCATATATGACGCGACCGCATCGGCTCCCGATTTTGCGATGTAAAAAGCTTGCTCCTTCTTCTCTTGAAACATCGTACGCGAGGCCTGACTCACGCTCACGCCAAGCAAAGCGGTACCGATGATAAATAGCGCCGTCGATAGAATAAACACCAGCGGGAGCGCAGCTCCGCGTTCATTCCGAATCATGCGAAAACCCCATTTCCAGCAATGATTTCAACAATTTGCCGTATGCGTAAACGATAATAGCAAAAAAATACAATTACTGAAATCATTTAGTAAATATTTACCCCATAATTCGAGGTTTTTCCCCCTGAAAAGAGCATTATCGGGATAAAACTTCGAAAAAAAGGGAGTTTGACGGAATGCCGTGATCTATTGAACTCCCCCCGCCCTTTTGTCGAAATCCCCCTCGTTCAGAAAAACGATTTTTCAATGAGGCAAATTTGTTTTGCAGCGATGTCGTTTCAATCGGGTTGGCAACAAACTCATGATTCGCCGCCCTTCTACGTCTCTGAGTAAAAGGGATATCGACAGAAGGCGGCATAATAAGCGGAATACCAGGACGCTTGACGACCCGCCGGGCGGGCTAACGAAACGTGTACACGCTAATAGCCCGTAAATCACCTTGTTGCTCGAGTAACGAAACTGAAAGACGCTAATGAGGGAAAAAAGGCGATAAAACCGCCGATTTCCAATGAATAGCGAAACGTACTTTCGTTAGATTGGGAACGCCTTCGTTTTGAGCCTAATAAGGATTATGAGTTTCGTTAGCGCCATACTAGAGCGTAGGTCTACGCCGATCGCCTTCAAAATGTAGGGAGGTATCCTCTTCTATGCGCAATAAAACCAGTTACCTCACCATAAAAAAAGACACCCCCATCGGGTGTCTTAACGGCATATTCGCTTACGAACTAACATTCCCTACATTCCCGCCGGACGCAGCCTTCACCGTAATGGCCGTCCGCAAACGCTTCGTTTCGCCCGGTTTCAATGTCTGCAATCCGGTCATATCCGGAGGGAGCGGAACATTCGGCGCATTGGTTACCCACGTATAAGGCTCGGGGCATAAGTAGCGTTCTCCTTCCGTACGGTTATGCAGCACCCATTGCTTCCAATGGCCGTCGCACTCGTACTCCACTTCGACGCCTGCGTGCAAGTCGGTCAATACGGCGCGATTCCCGCCCTCTTCCGTCGATGGCGCGGCCAGGAACACATCGTCCAAATCGACCCCGTCCATGAACATGGACTTCCGAACCGATTCCCCCAATACACAAGATGCCAGGCGGCCTGTCGGAAGCAAGCGCTCGTCCAGTTCCCATCGTTCGCCTATAGACACCTGCAGCTTGCATCGTTCCAGCGATCCTTCCGGCCGGAACGGATAGCGAAACGTCGTGTGGTAGCCGAGACCCCAAGGAAATTCCTCCGTACCGGCATTTTCGATATTCGCGTCCATCGTAAGCCGAGCGCCTTCCAACCGGAACGTCATCCGAATAAGAAACGGATGCGGAAACTGCCTCATCACATCGGGAAAACGCGCGGCATCGAACAAGGTAGAGACAATAACCGCTTCTCCTTCCACGCGCATATCCGCAACGTCCCAGGGACGTTCGTGGACAAAACCGTGGATAAAATTATGCTTCTCCGGTTCATTGATATCAAACCGGTAAGTCCGCCCGCCGTAGGTGAAGGTTCCGTCCGCGATCCGGTTCGGCGGGAACAGGATCGGGATGCCGAATAATACAGGCGAATCGGCGTATTGCCGAAGGCTGGCCGGCTCGCGCAGCAGCGGCAAACCGAACCGCTTGCTGCGGAGCGCCGTCACCTGGCTGCCCAAGCCGGGCACGATCACCATCTCAAGCTCGTCCGTTTGGGCCAGTATGCCATCGTGACCGAACCATGCGATCCGTTCTGCTGAACATCCGCTCATGGCGACCGCCTTACAAGTATTCCACCGCTCCGCTCTCTACGGAACGATGAATCGCATGAACCAGCTTCGTGTTGAGCAAGCCCGCCGCTTCATTGCTTTCAGGCGTCGTGTTCAGGCGAATATTGTCGATAAAGGAATTCAGCATATAGCTTGGCGCGGAAGTCAATGCGCCGTTAATCGGCGTTCCAAGCGTATGCACATGCTGATAGCTGCTCGCCGCTTTGCGCACCATTTGATCCGACAGATCGACATACAGCGCTCCGTTCTCGCCGATAATTTCATATTTGAAATCGTAAATCAGCGGCATCGTTTCCGGCAAAATCCAGCTTGTCGTAAACGTCGCATGCGTTCCGTCGTCGAAGGAGACGACGGCCTGAATCGAATCGTACGTATCGAGCCCCATCGATACCAGCTTCTTCTTCGTTCCGACCGCGTACACATGGACCGGCTTGCTCTCTTTCAACCATAATGCGATATCGGTGGCATGAGGAAGCAGGAACCAGCCCGGCGTCGAGCCTTTGGACCATTTCAACATTTGGGTAGGCACATAAATCGTATCGTTCAGACGCGAATTGACCGTAATTATTTTCCCGATTTCACCATTCGCCACCGCTTCTTTCACCGCGACAAAAGGCGAGTTCCAACGGTTTTCGAATGCGACCAGACATTTCACCCCGGAACGTTCAACGGCGGCAGCCATTTCTTCGGCCTCTTCGACGCTGGTGGAAAACGGCTTCTCCACCATAATGTGAACGCCTTTCTCCGCAGCAAGCATAACGGGCTTCATATGAAGGAAATCCGGAGTCGCAATGACAACCGCATCCATCTCCTCCTTGTCGAACATGTCTTCCACGTTCGCGTAACCCCGTACTTGGTATTGATCGACGCTGCGCTGCAGCGTTTGCTCGAAAGCGTCGCTCACGGCAACGACCTCCGCAAACGGATTTTGCCGTATCGCCTCGGCGAACAAACTTCCGCGAATCCCCATACCTACGATTCCAACTTTAATCATGAACAACCTCTCCTTACGTCCCAAATTTATTTGACTGCGCCTGCCGTCATGCCGCTGACCAAATATTTTTGCAATAGCCAGAAAGCGATGACGATCGGCAACGTTGTAAACACCGAACCGGCCATAAGATAATCCCAATTGACCACATATTGCCCTTGGAAGCTGGCAATGCCGACCGAGAGCGTCCATTTCTCATAATCGCTAATAAACGTCTGCGCGAACAGAAATTCGTTCCAACTGGTGAGAAACGAGAAAATGCCTGTCACAACCAGTCCCGGCAAAGTCAACGGAAGCAGGATGCGGCTGAACGTCATCCAGCGATTGGCTCCGTCCACCATCGCCGCCTCGTCGATCGATACGGAAATGCTGTCGAAGTATCCTTTGAGCATCCATGTGCAGAACGGGATCGCCATGGTCGAGTAAGCGATGACGAGCCCGAAATGCGAATTCAACAGATGAAGATCCTTCATGATGATATATAAAGGGATAATGAGCAGCGATCCCGGAAGCATCTGGGTTACCAGGATCAGATACCCGATCGTCATCCGCCCCTTGTAACGGAATCGCGACATCGAATAAGCGCCCAATGCGGATATAATTAACGAAAACAAGGTCGTTAGAAACGAAACGATCGCCGTATTCAGAAACCAATTGATAAAATTCAAATTGGCGTCGGCATGCGGATTCAACATGCTTTTGTATCCGTTCAGATGCAGACCGGAGGGCAAATATTGCACAGGGTTGCTGTAAATTTCCCCTTGCGTCTTGAACGAAGTGATCATCATCCATAAAAACGGGCCGACGGCAAACAGGGAGAGCAGTACGGCGGCAAGATAGATCGGCAGTTTCTTCATGTCGTTTCCCCCTCTTTCGTCGCTTTCATATACAAGACGGTGAATGCGAGCGAGAGAATGAGCAGAATCATTCCTCCCGCGGCGGCGACGCCGAATTCAAAGTTTTTGAAGCCCATTTGATAAATAAACACGGTCAACACTTCGGTCACGCGGCTCGGGCCGCCTTTGGTCAATACATACACAATTCCGAAGTCCTTAATCGTCCAAATAACGAGCAACAGGAACACGACGACGGAAATCGGACGAAGCATCGGAAGCGTCACGCTCTTGAATTGTCTCCACTTGGAAGCGCCGTCCACCGTAGCGGCTTCGTAAATATCTTTCGGAATGCTTTGCAATCCGGCCAGGAGCATAATGCCGGCGAAAGGGAACCCTTTCCACACGTTGACGAACATCGCCGCCCATAATGCCGTTTGCGTATCCCCTAGAAACGCCACCGGGTTGGTAAGCAACGACATTTTCATCAAAATATCGTTGATTACGCCGTATTGATAGTCGAACATCAAAATAAAGACGAGACAAGTGACTACTTCAGGCACGGCCCACGGAATAATGACGAGCGCCCGCACCAAGGCCCTTCCTTTGAACTCAATGTTGAGCAAAATGGCCGTCGCAAGGCCGAGCACATATCTTGCCGCGACCGTCACGACAATATAGAGAAACGTAATCCATAACGATTGATAGAAATATCCCGAGTTGAGCACTTTCTTATAGTTGTCCAATCCTACAAACGGATGTCCGCCCGGTATCGGCTTTGCCACAAACCAATATTGCAAGCTCATCAGCGCCGATTTCGCAATCGGGTACAGTAAAATTAACGTAATTGAAATGAGTAGAGGAGCAATAAATAGATAGGCAGTCCGGTTGTTTCCGAAAATAGACTTCCGGCCGGTTCCGGCATTCGTCGATGTCCTCATACATCCTCCTCCTTTGCTTGAAAGGAAGGCTACCCGGCAAGTAGATACCGGATAGCCTTACCGTTTTACTCGATCGTGTATTTCATTTCCGTAGCGGCTTTGTCCAAGACTTCCTTCACGTCTTTTTTCCCGATGAACATATCCTCTGCCGCCGTCACCAAAATTTTGGACATCGCCCCTTGCTGCGGAATCGGCGGGTCCATCACCGCAGGACCGTACAGATTTTCCTGATACTCGAAGAACTGGGCCGCGAGCGGATTCTCGCTCGTGTACTCGTCCGTATTCGCGTACGTTTTGCTGCTTGGAATCATGCCCGAGCCGGAAATAATGGCCTGCGCTTCCGGAGTCGTCATCCACTCCAGGAATTTCCACGCTTCATCCGCATGTTTGCTGCTCTTGGAGATCATGGCGACGAGCGGATACATCGTCGGATTCGGCTTATAATCTTGGCCGTTGTATTGAACGACCGGCTGCGGCAGCAGACCGAGATCGTCCATCAACGCCTGGTCGCGCTCCTTCGTCATGCCGATAAACCACGGGCCGTCCATATTCATGGCCGCTTGTCCGTTCCAGAACATCTCGCGCCCTACTTTTTTGTCCCTTGTTCCCGGAGGCGTCGCTTGCGGATTGTTAATAAAATCCTGCCACCATTTCGCAGCCCATACATTCGCCTCGGAGTTGACGTTGATGCGATCCGTCGTATACGGTCCCGCTTCTCCGTCCGCGAAGTAAATTCCGCCGGACACCGGTCTCGCTACGAGCCGGTACCACTCGGACGCCACGAACGGATGGGATCCGACGACGCTGGCAAACCCGTATTGATTGTCTTTGCCGAGCTTGACCGCCGCTTCTTTGAAATCTTCCAATGTTTTCACGTCATCGGGATTGATGCCCGCTTGTTCGAACAACGATTTGCGGTAAAAAATCCCCGTCGTTCCCCATGCGTAATTGGATACGGCATAATACGATCCGTCGATTTGGGTTAATTCCTGGCCTACTAAATCGGTTTCAAGATCTTTCCCTTTGATATATTCGTCCAAATTAACGAATGCTCCGCCTTCGACGAGCGAATTGTAAGTATTAATGTTCTCCGGGTACACTTGCACGATGTCGCCTTGCTGGCCTGCGATGACTTCCGTCGTCAGCTTGTCCCAGAAATTTTCGTAGTCGGTTCCGTGCACTTTAATTTCTACGTTCGGATTGATTTCGTTGTATTTGGCGATTAATGCGTCAATAGCCTTTTTGTGCGGCTCTTCGGCGTAGACCGAAGTTTCAAACGTAAGCGTCACTTTTCCGCCTTTGGACGAGTCGCCGGAATCGCCGCTGCCGGCCGACGTACTGCCCCCGCCCGAGCATGCGGAAAGTACGGTGGTGAGCATTAGCACAAGAGCGGCCAATGAGAGGGAACTCTTTCGTAATGATTTGCGATTCATGAATCAACACCCCTTCATGTAAATGTATGTTGTATTTCGCCCGCCGCTTTATCCGATCCCGCCGCGAGGCGTGGTTTTATTTAAGCATGACCGTGACAAATCTCACAATAAACACTTTTCAAACGCCAAACTTAGAAGAAAAAAACCGGACGGCAGCCTCCTTCGTTGCTGCGTTCCGGCAATTTCATTGCTTATTTTATCCAGCCGCAAAACAAACTATTTTCGCAACCAAACTTTTATCTTGTTTCCTTGCGGTAATCGCCCGGGGACAGCCCGGAAGACTTCTTAAACGTGCGCGAAAACGAGATCGGGCTCGAATATCCCAATTGCAGCGCAATCGTCTGGATCGGCTCGTCGGTCTCGGTCAGCATCCGCTTCGCTTGTTCAATGCGCAAATGAATCAAGTAATCGACGAATTTCATGCCGAATTGCTCTTTAAACAACTTCGAAACGTATTTGCCGTTTAGCCCGAACCGGTCGCTCAGCGTTTCCAAGGAAAGGTTCGCATCCATGAAATTTTTATCGATAAACAGCTTCACTTCATTCATCAGCATATGATGATTTCTCGACTCGCGCAGCGCTTCCGCTTGCCGATCGAACTCTGCCAAACTTTTTATATAAATATCCTCCAGTTCGGCCAGGCTCTCGAAAGATTGCACCGCAGCGTGCAACGATCGGACCGTGTCGGTCTTCCAAATTTTTTGGATATCCGCACTGAGGCCGGACAAGCTTCGATCCAATTGCAGCGTCAATTGGCTGATTAATCGGATAATATCGCTCTTGGACATTTTCTCCGTGCGAATTCGTTCGAATAATGCCGCAAGCTCTTCCTTCCATTGTTCCTTGGACGAGGCGAGAGCGTCGGCAATCGATTTGAGCGTATGCAAATACTCGTATACGTTGCCTTGCAATTGCAAGCTTTTATCGTATTTAATAAAGCTGTTTTCTCCATAAATCGACTTGAATTGCAGCGCGTCGCCCGCCTTCCTGTAGGAATCGCGCAGCGCCGAAGGCTCCGCGACCCATTCGCCGATGCCGAACGTAACGGTAAATTTCAAGTATTCGCCGATCCAATCCCGAATCTTGTGCAGCGCCGAATCCAGATTGCCGCAGGAATCGCTTATTTCAAAATCGTCGCCCAACATCACCGTCAATTGATTGGAGGCGTTCCAAAGCGTAACGACCCGGAAGCCCCCCATTTCGAAATTTTCCTTGAGCGCCATGTCGAGCGCAAGCTTGAGCAGCCCTTGGTCCCGTTGGTTGTAATCCTTGCTGAATTTATCGTAGTTATCGATTTCGATCATGAGCACCAACTGGTTCCCGAAATGCTCCGGCAAATTATATTTGGCCGCTTCCTCTTTCCATTGCTCCATTCCGATGTAACGGGTCCCTTCCAACAGTTCGAACATGAAGAAATTGCGCTTAATGTGCAAATCTTGCTCAAACTGCAGCTCGTATTGATTAAATTGATGAAACATAGTATTGATCGTCGATTCGATCAGCTTAAATTCGTTGTTTGGCCTTGTCCCGTTTTTAGAGTCCGCGGCTTGACCGGAGGCGCGCTGCTGAATCTGCTCTACAATCGATTTGATCGGCTGGTAATTTTTCCTCGTTACATAAATCATCCACCCGACCGCACCGATCATGACGATGATGCCAACCGTAAACCAAACGTTGTAAACGCTTAGAATGAAGCTCACAAAGCCGGTCTGAATCATGCCGCTTTTCGCTTCCCACCCCGTGTAATCCGAATGAATCTGCGACAGCTGCCGCATCCGTTCGTTCGTTCCGGCCTGTTCTTCTTCCGGGAACAAGACGTTTTGTCCGGCCCCGTCGAAGAAATCCAGATAACTGACTTGCGGATTGTACATCTCGCTAAGATACGTTCTTAGCGAGTCGGTGCGAACGTTAAGCACCAGCATTCCTTTATCCTTCGAGAAGATCGAGACCGCTCTGGACAGCGTGACGACCGATTTCGGTTTCTCCCACCCCGACTCCCGATACAACCTGACGTTCGACCATCGGCTGTTCGGCGTATCCTTCATGCTCCCCACATATTCTTTGTCCGCAAACGTTTGCAAGGGATAGGTCGTGCTCCCGGTAAGCACCGTCTCGTCGCTGTAACGAACCAAATAGATGGAATCGATCAACGGATTGGCGATCATCCAGTCTTGCAAGATGCGAAGCACTTTGACATCCGTATATAGATTGTTCTCCTGCCCAAACTCGTAATATTGCAAAACGTTGTCGTTTCTCAGCATTTCGACGGTCACTTTCTGATCGATGGACTTGAGCGAGTGATCGACCATCCGTACGGCCTGCTCGGCCAGGAAATGATTGGCCCTTGCCGTTTCCTTTTGATTTTGCTCGTTCAATGTAAAGATGAAAATAAAAAATAAAAAAGACGTGACGAAGAAAAATAACGGAATATACGACAATAGCGTCCGAGATAGCCAAGATTTCGTCATATATCGCTCCCCACCCGGTTCTGAGTTTTGATTGAATGCCCTTTCAACCTTTCGACATCATTCTACACTATTTGACGAAATTTCGACACTGCCAAACGGGAAGGAAACGTTGGCAAGAGTGATCGGCATGCAGTATGTGGCGGTTGAACCGGACTGGAAAGAAGCGTTGCGAAAATTGACGGCAATAACGGCCGACAGGATCGGCGTCCATGGCGCAGGGTGAACCGCTGCAATCGCCTTGCGTAGAAATAAGCCCTCCGACGAACAGATAACGGAACCACTGTCCGCCTAAACAGCGAAAAAGCAAGTTTGACGCAAAATAACGGCCGTACGGTCCGGATAGCAATTCCTCAATGCAACGCCATTGCGTCGGCGGACAATGGCCGCTCAACCCGCCTTTCGTGCCGCAAGCGGCTCCCGGCGCGCGGTGTTCCGCTGCGTGACGGGGGACGGTCGATCACATAAGGGTCATGGGATGGGAAAAACGAGGCGCGAGCGTGATATAATTGAGCAAATAAGTGGGAAAGGCGGACGGATGATGCATATTGTAACCGCGCATGAAATGCGATTGCTGGATCAATATACAATCGAGAAGATCGGGATACCCGCGCTCGTTCTCATGGAAAACGCAAGCCGGGCCGTGGCGGAGGAAATTGCCGCATTGGCGCATGCTGGGGGAACCGTTGGGGCGGGCAAGCCGTGGCTTATGTTGGTCGGCAAAGGAAATAACGGCGGCGACGGCATCGCCGCGGCAAGGCATTTGCGGGAATTGGGCGTCGAGGCGGAGCTGCTGTATGCGATGGAACCGCAGCAATTGACGCAAGACGCCGCGATCCAACGGGATATCGCCGCGAACCTGGGCATTCCCGCCTCCGTGTATGCCCCGGGGAATGTGCAATGGGATCGGTATGCCGGGATTGCGGACGCGCTGCTCGGTACCGGAACGGCCGGCGCTCCGCGGGAGCCGTACGCCTCGCTCATCCGGGAAGCGAACGGCAGCGGCCTGCCGACGGTGGCGATCGATATTCCCAGCGGATTGAACGCGGATACCGGGGAAGTCCATGATCCCTGCATTCGCGCGGATGTGACCGTGGCGCTGGCATTTCTCAAACGGGGATTGACGCAATACCCTGGCGCGGAACGGGCCGGCCGGGTTGCGGTGAAGCCGATCGGTATCCCCGAGGGGTTGGCGGAACGGCATGGCATACGGACCTATTGGGCGGATGAAGCCCTGTTCCAGCGCCGCTTCGGCGTGAAGCTTCCGCCGGCGCGCCAAGCGGATGCCCATAAAGGCACCTACGGGCATGCGCTCATTGCGGCCGGGACGCTGCCGTACAGCGGCGCCGGGCTGCTGGCCGCCAGAGCGGCGCTGCGCGCGGGAGCCGGGCTCGTCAGCTGGGCGCTGCCGGAACGGCTGCTCGCGCCGATGATCGGCCGGGCGCCGGAAGCGATGCTGCACGGCGTGCCCGACGACGGGCGCGGCGATTGGGCGGCCGTGCCGGCCGGCGAGGTGCTGCGGCTGGCCGCAGGCAAGAGCGCGCTCGCGATCGGGCCGGGCATGGGCCGCTTTGCGGGCGACGGCGCATGGCTGCGCGCCATCTGGTCGGGCGCGGCATGCCCGCTCGTCGTCGATGCGGATGCGCTCAACATGATCGCGGACGCGGGCGACTTCGGCGCATGGCCGAAGCGCACGCATCCCGCGATCCTCACGCCGCATCCGGGCGAGATGGCGCGCCTTGCGGGCCTGGCCGCGAGCGAGGTGCAGCGCGACCGCATCGGCCTGGCGCGCCGCTATGCCGCGCAGCACGGCGTGACGCTCGTGCTGAAGGGCGCCCGCACCGTGACCGCCACCTCGGAAGGCGACGTGTTCGTCAACACGTCGGGCAACCCGGGGATGGCGACGGGCGGGGCGGGCGACGCGCTCGCGGGCGTCATCGCCGGCCTGCTCGCGCAAGGCTGCGCCGCGGGCCTGCTCGCGCAAGGCTGCGCCGCGGGCCTGGCCGCGGCCCTCGGCGTCTATCTCCACGGCCTGGCTGGCGACCGGGCCGCCGCAAGCCGCCCCTTCCCCGGCTCGCTCATCGCCGGGGACATCATCGATTGCTTATAACCGGAACGCGGTTGCCGCTACAGAACAGGCTGTCTTTAGGTGAACTGAGACAGCCTGTTTTTTTGTCTGCATATCCCTTGACAAAACTTGAAGCATGCGATTATTATATATTTAGATAATTTTCTAAATATTAAATTTCGATGAAAGGAGATCCCGATCCCATGTCTGTCAATGACGCATTTAAAGCGTTGTCCGACCCGACTCGGCGCAAAATACTCGATTTGTTGAAGAACGGCGATCTCACAGCCGGCGAAATCGCCGATAATTTCGATATGACCAAGCCGAGCATTTCCAACCACCTCAATCTTTTAAAGCAAGCCGGACTCGTATGGGTTGAGCGGAGAGGGCAAAATATCGTCTATTCGCTCAACACTTCGGTATTTCAAGACATTATGAAATGGATGATTGACTTACAACAATCGAAAGGATGATTTGCTATGAAAAAATGGATCGTTCCCGCTACGTTTGCCATCGCCGCGGCCATCATCAGTTTCGTCTTCTACGCCAAATTGCCCGAGACGATGGTGATCCACTTCGGTTCTGCCGAACAGCCCGATAACTGGCTAAGCAAGCCGTTTGGCGCATTTTCCTTGCCCGTCCTCATTCTTATTGCTTCCTGGTTCGTGATTACCGTCGCGAAGTTCGAAAAGGATGAAAATAAACGCCGCCGTGTGGAAGCGAGCCTCGGTTCGATGGTCGCCACAATTGCCGCCGCTCTTTTCGCGGTTCACGGGTTTATTCTCGCCTACAATCTCGGATACGAATTAAGTGCGGCAACCTTTGCCACGGTGATCGTCGGAATCCTTTTCCTGATTGTGGGGAACATCATCCCCCGCTTGCCGCAAGGAACGATGCAATGGCCGAAACTTCCCGAAGGAATACGGCTCAGAGCATTCCGCTTCCAAGGCCGCCTTATGGTCGTCATGGGGATCGTATTTGTCCTGTTGGGGTTGTTGCCCGGTCATTACATTCTCCCCGCATTTTTGGTCACTATCGCCTTCTTCGCTCTCGTTACGATCGGCAGATGGATCGGGTATGCTCGGACATGAGGTTGCGCTGCGCGATTTCGCATCTTTGAAGGCTGCCAACGCAGCAAGCATTAGGAAAACCCGGCCGTAAGAGGGCCGGGTTTCTTATCGTTTAACGCGCGGATGGCGCGGTTTCTTTCCGCTTCAGCAACTCCTGCACGAATGTGGGCAAGGAGAAGCAACTTCGCAGCGCTTCTTCATTGGCATAGCTTGCCTGCTTGTCGAAGCGAATGCGGTTCGGTTCGGGCAGGGCGCGCTTCGAGCCGATCGTGAAGCTCCACAATCCTCCCGGATAGGTCGGAATGACGGCCGTGAACAACTTGCGATCGGTGAATAATTCTCCGATATGCTCATAGGTTTGCAGCATCACCGCTTGATGAAAAATCGGCGACTGGCTTTGGCAGACCATCATGCCGTCTTCCTTCAAGGCGCTATGCAAATCCCTGTAAAAATCAATCTCGAACAACTGCTGCGCCGGTCCGACCGGGTCGGACGAATCGACGATGATGACATCGTATCGATTCCGGGCTTGTTTCGCGAATTTCACGCCGTCCTCATAATGATATTGAACCCGGGGATCGGACAAATTGCCGGACACTTCCGGCATATAACGCTTGCTCGCCCGGACGACCGCCTCGTCGATTTCCACCAGATCGATGAGCTCGACGCAGTCGTATTTCGCAACTTCTTTCGCAGCTCCGCAATCTCCGCCACCGATAATTAACACGTTGCGCGGATGCGGATGGATAGACATCGGGACATGGGCAATCATCTCATTATAGATATACCCGTCCATGGAGGTCGTTTGCACAACCCCGTCCAATACAAGCATCGGACCAAAATCGTACGAATCCAAAACCATGACATGCTGAAAAGGACTTGTTTCTTCAAACAAAACATCTTTGATACGATAACTGATTTTCAGATTATCTCTTTCGTCCTCGGTCAGCCACAGTTTACCCTGTGAACTATGAATATAACTTGGCAACCGTTTCATTTTCTACCTCCCATATTTACATGATCCCTACCATTGTACCAAAGAAGTCCGCGCTAGTCCCGTTTAAGCGGGCAAAACGCTAATCCGATCGCGGCCTTATGCATCCCGGCTTGTTGTCTCGTCGACCGTATGATCGTCGTTTCTCCATTTGCGGGCCGTACCATCGCTTGAATTCGCAACGCGCACAGAGAATATCCCCCTTTTAACATTTTGCGGATAGAGACTTTGTTCGACAGTACTCTTTGTTACATGTCAGCGGACAGAGAATACGCTATCTGCATTAGCGTTGCATCGAGCGTATTGCTGCTCTTCAAGCCCGAGGAAGCGTTTTGTCGACCCTCTGTGTAAATCCCCCTCGTTCAGATGCTAGAAAGCCAGGGTTTATTACATACGGAGCGGGATTGGATTGCTGCATGCAGTCCTGAACGATCATTTGCCGCAGAGGTTATGGAAGCTGCACAGCGTGCTGGCAAGCGTAAAGCCTGCGATCAGAGTCCACTTCATCATATCGCTGGCGGCTGACGATCCGCCCGAGCGGGCTAACGAAACTGATACACGCTAATCGCCTGTAAATGACCTTGTTGCCGGTGTAACGAAACTACAACACGCTAATGAGAGAAAAAAGGCGGTAAAACGGTCTATTTCCAATGAATAACGATACGTTCTTTCGTTAAAAATGGGAACTCCTTCATTTTGAGCCTAATAAGAATTACCAGTTTCGTTAGCGCCAAACAAGGAGCGTAGGTCCGCGCGATCGCACTCGAAATGCAAAGAGGTATCCCCTTCTATATGCGCAATAAAGCCAGTACCATCAACGGTGGCGAATGTGAAGCAGACTCCAATTGCGGGTTTTCGAAGCTATCAACTTCTCGATGCAACACTAGTGCGCTATCTGTGACAAATCGCCTAATTTGAGCCCATTTCTGGGCAAATAGCGGAACGTCTGTCCATCAATCGCTCAAAATTCGCACATTTGGCCAATGTAACGGAATCAGGGTCCGCCAGGCATACAGTCCAAAAACATAGCCAACCATAGCCAACAAGTGCGCATTGCCCCAACAGTTTCTAGAGCCCGCCTAATAAAAAAGGGCCGCCCAAGGTCCATTTCAGACCTTGCGGACAGCCCCGAGATAGCCAACAACGCCCTTGTTCGAGCGAAAGCCCTTTTATTGAAGTTTATGCAGCAAATTCAATACCGCTTGCGCGCTTTCGGCGCGGGTTGTGGCGGCTTTTGGCGCGAATTGGCCTTGGCCCCGGCCTCTCATCAAGCCGTTGGACACAGCTTCATGAACGTCTTGTGCAGCCCAGGATGCGATTTGTTCCACATCCGCGATGGACGCAGCTTCGCCACCCGCTAGTTCCACCTCGCCTATGATCCGGCAGGCCCGCACGAGCATAACTGCCATTTCCTCGCGGGTAATGGTTGCGTGCGGAGCAAAGAGGTTTCCGCCCTTGCCATGAACCAGACCGTGACGGTAAGCCGCCGCAACGTAAGACGCATACCAAGCGTCGCTATCAACGTCCGCAAACTCCGCGCTTTCTTCATCGCTCAAGTTCAACGCCATCGCCCGTACGAGCATCGCAGCAAACTCCGCGCGAGTCAAGCGTTGTCCGGGACTAAACTTGCCATCGCCCGTACCGTTCACTACTTGCATGGCGGCAAGCTCCTTCACGGCAGACTCTGCCCAGTGCCCTTCCATATCGGCGAACGTTTTGTCGTATTCCAGCGCAGCATACTTGCCGAGATGGAACACTTCCGCTATCAGCTTGCCGTTTGCCCGCTTGCCGCCGGCGTATTCCAGTTTGCCGCTATCGGCGACAAAGTAAACGCTCGTCCACTTGGCATTCATTCCAGCTTCTAAATCAAACCTCAGCGTCATCGGCGCGGCAAAGCGGTCGAGCCGATATTCCTTGCCATCCTTTGCAATTGCCGATAAGTCGATATCGAACATCTTGCCTGCCAAGTTCAGCCTCGCCTTCTCAACCGCTTTCGCTTTAGCCAACAACGATAAGGCGGAAGCCGACGACACTTCATTCACCTTGAAAGAAATGAGCGTACCGGAGGCTTGATCGTCGCCAATCAAGTGCTGCAAATCTTTAAGCAGTGCCGACGGAATCATGATCGTGAGACCGCCCTTCTTGAGTTCAAGAAACTTCGATCCGAGCATTTCCGCGGCTCGAAGCGGCAACAGCACCTCATTTACGTCGGCTTCAAGATCTACGGACACTTTTTCTCCTTCTCCGCTTCTCAACGTCTCTTCAATAATGAATTTCTGGCCGGGATTCGCTTCAATCGCCTTGTCCTTCATGCCGCTCTTTCCGGAGTTTTCCGAACGTCCGCTAGAGCCGGAGCCGTCTCCCCCGCCGCCTCCTTCGGACTCGGCCGAGACGAGAACCGCGGTTCCGCCGTCCGCCATCGCCGGCAAGACGATCGTTACGTTTCGATCGCTCGCTACGCGATAATCTTTGCCGCTATACACGTCTTTCACTTTGCTGCCGGCTGCAAACGGAACCGTCATCGTTACGGTTTGTTCCGCGTTTTTCACATTGATCGCCGTAACGGCATTTTGTCCTTCATACCGCTTGCCGAACGCCAAATATCCTTTGTCATTCGAAGCGGCGATCGTCGTTCGCGTTCCTTTGGAAAACACTTTGGAATATTGGGCTCGAATGTTCAGCAATTTTTTATAGTGGCTATGCAATTTCCGCTCGGCATCCAGTCGATCCCACGGCATGTCTCCCCGGTTTTCGCTGAATTCTCCTTTGCTCATGTCGCCCGCATTCTTGCCGGAACGCCCGAGTTCCTCGCCATAATAAATGACCGGTTGCCCCTTGGACGTAATTTGCAGCGCGGCCGCCGCCATCAGCTTCGCCTTGTCTCCATTGACGTAATGGGAGAGGAAACCGTCCTCGTCATGACTGCTCAGAAATTGGCCCATCATTCTGGTATTGTCCAGCTTCGCTTCGCGGTCGGCCAAATACGCTTCGACCGATTCCACATCCCCGTTCACAAAATCTCTGGCTCTGCCCTTGAAGCCGAAATCCAGCAAGCTGTCCATTTGACCGCTTTGCAGCGTTCCACCGTCGCTATCGACGGTTGCGCCGAAATATTCGCCGATCAATTTGAATTTAGGATCGATTTGGGTCAGCGTATTTTTGAACGCCTTCCAGGTCGTGTCCTCCACATGCTTCACCGTATCCACCCGGAAGTAATCGATCGTATCCCCGCGCTTGGTCCTTGCCCGTTCCAACCAGCCCGCTTGCCAATCGATAATTTGCCGGCGAACGTCCGGATTCTCGGTTATAAAATCGGGGAGTCCTGCCAATTCGCCTTTGATCGGATCTACGTCCGCCGAGATTTCGTCGGTACGGAGCATGCCGGCGAAACGGTCCTTGTCTTCCTGTGTAATGCCGGGCCGGTTGTCGCCAGGTTTCAGGCCGTAGCCCGTATGGTTCAAGACAATGTCAACCATAATTTTGATGCCTCTGTCATGGGCTTTGTCGATAAGTTCCTTGAACGTGTCAAGATCCCCTAAATGCTCGTCGATCTTCGTAAAATCTTTCGCCCAATAGCCGTGATACCCGTACTGCTTGCCGTTAAAGTCGGCGCCTTTGTTAAAGTCGATATTGTCGACGATCGGCGTAATCCACAGCGTATTGACGCCCAAATCTTGAATGTAGTCCAGTTTGTCAATCAAGCCTCTGAAATCGCCGCCATGATAAGCTTCCGGATGGCTCTTGTCCACATTGAAGTTGTTGGATTCGTCGCCGTCCATGAAGCGATCGGTAAGAACGAAGTAAATCCGCGCTTCGTCCCAGTCGAAATCAAGCTTGCCGCCGTAGTTTCTCGCTTTAACGGTTACGGCAGCGCTGCCTTTATGCTGATTGCCGTACTGATCTACCAGCGTAATCGCAATCGTCTTGCTTCCCGCAGCAACAGGTTCTTTTACCGCAATGGACTGTTCCATTAATTCGTTGTCAAGCTTCACCTTCGCCGGTCCGCCCAGTTCGGTCAGATCTATATAAGCTTCCCTGAATGCGACAGGCTCCGCCGAGGAAGCGCGAATCGTAACAACCGCGTTCTCATTGTGCGCGATAGCGCCCGGATTCACTGCCGCTTCGATATCAACCGTCGGCCTATGGTATACGACCTGCGAAACGCCGTTCACCGTGTTCTTAGGGTCGGTTATTTCGACGGTTTCCCCGTTGCGGGTTACGATAAATGTATATACATATGTTCCGCTTTGCACATCGGGCAGCGTATAGCCGAACCATTCCTTCGCCGGATCGTAGCTCATTGCATGCAGTTTGCCGTTAATTTTTACTTGTACATTGGTGATGCTATCCATCTTCCCGATTCGGAACAGCTTATCGTCCCTATACAGGAACGTAATATTGCCGTCCGCTAATTCAGGCCCTTGAATGCTTGGCAAAATATCCAACTCTCGCACCATACTGGTGACGTTTACTTTCGTAAAGGACTCTCCCGGCGTCAACGGAATGATGCGATCATCCGGGACGTCCTGCTTGCCCGTGGCCCAATCCTTCCCTTTGCGGAGAACAAATCCGACGCTTGTCGTTTCCGGCGCTACTTCGATTAAAGCGGTAGCAATGCCGTTCTCAAAGCCGGTGAAATCGATTTGGTCGTTCTTCACCCCCGTATTCCATACCCATATATTCCAGTCCGTATAATCCCGATCCGGACGAATATAGTTGAATTGCAGATACCGTTTGTCGTCTACAGGATCGGCAGTAACCGTAACGGAAATGTCCGTACGAATGCCGCCATAAGAAACCTGTATGACCGCCGTCCCTTCCGCGACCGCTTGCACCAAGCCTGTTGCCGTAACCGCAGCTACGTGCGGATTGCTCGAAGCATACGCAGCTCGTTTTGTAACGTTTCTTATGCTTCCGTCGTCATAATTCGCATAGATCGCGGTTTGATGCGTTGTGCCGACTTGCAGCAAATAATTGTCCTTGTCGGCCGTTAAAGACTCCAAAACAGACGGAGGCGCATCCAGCTTAATGACCACCGCAGTTAAAGGATCAAGCGTGATCGACCCGGGGGTTAGAACAAACCCGGATTTAACGGATACCTCGGCTGTACCGGCTTCATCGTTATCGACCAATACAGCGCCTTTCGTCAGATCATGGTCTAGAGTCAGCGTCCTTTCTCTATGATCGGCATTGACGAATACATAATAGATGCCGGTTCCATCCGTCGCTCTATTCTCGTATGCGATGACCAGATCCTGCGATTGGATCTCCGGAATCGGCATAAGCGTCACGTTGCTGTTCACCAACGTTTGATCGCCCAAACGGAATGCGTCGGTAGATTTTCTTAGTTCGATTAACCCGGCGGTGTACTCTCTAGTTGCAGCGTTGACCGGATATCGATCCTCATTGGCAGCCTTTTCCCAATCAAACATGTTGACCGCATCGGAGGAATCATAGGAATCATGGATAAAATAGCCGAACGGCTTGCCTGCCTCGTCCATCAACTTATGATATTTTTGCTCCGGCACCCCTTCTCCCTTCCACTGCTTTGTCCTGCCGTATTCTTGCCCGGCGTGAAGAAAGGCGGTTCCTTGGGAGGTTAACGTCAGCAGGTTGCCGAGCCGAATCCGTTTGTGAATTTCAAGATCGTTTGCCGGAACGGCCGGGTCCTTCTTGATCGATTGCGCGATCACGTCGTACAACGTCAAATTGTCATGAGCCTCAATGTACTGCACCATATCGCCCGGACTATCCGCCGGCGTATTGCCCGGTTGGGCTTTTATATTATTGAAAATAACCCCGATATCGCGCGCGCCGCCCGTTATAAATCTCGGCTCCCCTTCGCTGCCGAAGCCGGATTTCAATTCGTTGCGGAACTCGTCGGAGAAAACGCCGACATCATCGGTTTGGTCCATCCAATCTTGATCCGCTCCTTGTCCCTCCAGGGAAGGATCGGATAAATGTCCGCCAAACGTTCTCCAGCCTTCGCCGATAAACAAGGCGTTAGGATGAATCGCGGCTGCGGCGTTATAGGCGTTCTGCACGGCTTCGTAGGTGGCGTCGCCCATCATATCCCACCGCATGCCGTCGATTTTGTATTCGTCGAACCAATAGGTAACGGAATCTATCATCAATTTCTCGGCCATTTTACGATTGGTGGCCAGATTGTTTCCGAAGCCTCCGATGAAGTTCCCGTTCGCATCCTGAAACGCATAATAATTCGGCACGATGTCGTTCAGGAAGTCTGCTTTCGCCATATGCGTATACACGACGTCAAGGATTACTCCCATGTCAGCCTCATGGATGGCATGAATCATCGCTTTCAATTCTCTAATTCTCAGTTCCGGATCTCGAGGATTTTCGGAATAAGCGCCGTCCGGCGAGAAATAATTGTGCGGGTCGTAGCCCCAGTTGTATTCATTGTCTTTGGCCGAATATTCCAGTTCCCTCTCTTTCATCGCCGCTTCGTCCCCATAATACCAGGCCATGACCGGCAACAGTTGAACATGCGTCACACCGAGAGATTTGATGTAATCCAGCTTGGATTTGAAAGCGTCGAAGGTTCCCCAGGTTGAAGTGTGTAAGTCGTCCTGGATCGACGGATCGGAAGTAAAGTCTCTCACATGGATTTCCCATATAATCGCATCTTCCCGTTTCTCGTATCCCGGAATATTCGCAAAGCCGTAGTCTGCGGCGGGATCGGTCCCGCTAAGATCCACGATCGCCGCTTTGCCGACCGTATCGCCGTCCGGCCCCACTGCCTCGCCTTTCGTATCGACTCTGAACTCCGCCATTGACTTCGCATATGGATCCAGCACTTTCTTTGTTACGCCTTGATTCGTAACCTCATACTGATAGTAATACCCTCTAAAGTCTTGTACGCCAAGATCGCCGGGTTCTACATCGATCGACCAGACGCCTTGCTCGCCTTTGGCCAACTCCAATGTTCCGATCTGCTTCGTTGCATCGTCTTTGTCATAAAAGTTTGCGGCTACCTTCTCAGCCAGCGGAGCCCATAATTTCAACGTGGCACCGCCCGCCCGGTATGTCGCTCCAAGATCGTCCCCGCCATAGTAATACATCTCGTCAAGCATTCTCCAACCGGTGGAAGCCGAGACCGTTTTCCCGGAATACGTTACGTTTAGCGGAGCAGAATCCAACCCAAATTGGGCCTTCACCTCTACTATTGTTGCCCCGGTAATCTCAACATTGTCGATCGGCACGGAATCCCCGTTTTTATCTTTAATTTGCAGCTCGTTACGCAACGAATCCGCTTCCAGCCCTGCCGTCATCGTAAAGCCAAGCCGAAGTTTACCGGGTGATAAAATCTCGGCTGAGACGAGACCGATCGCCAGTTCGTTATACGGAGAAATATAAACATTGTCGTCTTCCTGTTTGATGAACAAATGGCGGTAGCGGTCCGGCAGACCGAAGCTTTTATCGCCGCCGTCCTTGCCGGAATCCCCTTTGGACGGATCCACAACGAGGAAGTTAATTTTTTGCGCATCCGCTTTCATTTTAATATCGACATAAGCGCCATACCGATCCTTTTGGCCGGCGGGAAACTTCGTTGCGCCTACAGGCCAATCCGTCGACGGCTCGGCAACATCTCCCCACAACCACAGGGCGTAGTCGCTATGGTTATCATCTTCTCGCGCGTAATGAACCCGGATCGTGTCGTCCGGAAGATCGGCCGGTTCGAATTGATATACTGTGTCCGATCCTTGCTTCAGCCATACTTCGTTCATGTCCGGGGAGACGATGGCAAATTTTTTGTCCCCGCCGTCTTTCTCGCCGCTGACGCGATTGACGACAACGATGCCGACCTTCTGAGGCGAATCGGTCAGTTTGATATCTACAAAAGCGCCATATTCGTCAACTTGTCCGGTTGGAAAAGGAGTGGCTCCCGACGGCCAATTGTCGGAAGGAGCCGCGACATCGTCGAAGATCCACAGCCCCATATTGCCGTAATTTCCGTCCGTCCTTTGGTAATGAATCCGCAAATGATCGGCAGGTACCGGAGGGGCCTCCTTCGGTTGAACTTGACCGGCGTCGCCTGTCGGCACGCTATACTCGGCGGCAACAGCGTTGGTTGTCGCATCGTATGTAAATGTCACATTCGAGTCTTCGGGAAGCCCTAGCTCCTCTCTACCCGCTGGATAAACCGGGTCGCTTGCCTCATCGGTTCCCAAAATGACCTGGAATTCGTGATTTCCGGCGTATACGCTGACGGTTACCGTATACACGTTGTCATAATCGGCATCCGTCAAAACCATCCGCGAATTCGCGGGAGACCAGTCAGCCGGCTCGCCGATGCCGGTCTGGAAGCTGCCGATGATTCTTGGAAGCTTGTCCGGTTCAATCGGGATATAAAATGTGGAGTCTGCAATCCGGTGAGTTCCATGATGATAATAGAACGTCACATCGGAATCGTAAGGCAAAGTAATCTGAATGTTGTCGCCTTTACCCTTTCCGTCAGGATTGGAATAGTTGCCATATCCGTAACTCTCATTCCACTTGCCGTCTATAGCAACTTTGTATTCATACGTTCCTGCCGGGAGTCTTCCCGTAAATTCATAATAGCCATCGCCCAGAGGGATCATTTCCGTGGCGGTAGCGCCCGGATCCCAGTCGGCGGCGGCGCCAAGCTCCGTTTGCAGATCGCCCGCAAGAACAACCTTGCCCTGGGCGGAATTCGCATTCGCTTCCGCGGGAGGAATGCCGACAAGGGAAATAATGAGAGCGACGATCGATACGAGCGACCAAAACCTTTTACAGCTTGCAATCCACCTCATGTTCATTGGAACCTCCTTTAATAAAATTTATGCTTCATACATGTTTTTTCTGTGCAAACGTTTGCACAAAATCGATGAGTTTACTCTTTTCAATTCAAACGGCACATTCCGTAAACACGGCAATTTTCGTCATTTTCCGAGTCAGTCTCTTGACTTGAAAAGCGTTTGTTGTGGAAACGTTTGCATTTTCATTTTATTCTTGCTTCGCTCACTCGTCAACCCTGTTTTTTTGATAGGTGTGCCGTGCGAATAGATTACTGTTTAACGAAAACGGTAGATTTACGGACTACTATACCTTGATCCAAAAGACTGAACGATGTCCGTCTGTATCAGTAACGCCAAAACCTACCGCTATTTTTCCCCCTTTTATCGTTTCCCTCGAATTACCGCCAATTTCCGGCGCTAATCCGGTATGTTGCCTACCAAGAAAAGATATCCTGAAAAATAACGCCGGAATATCCCGCTAAACGCCCCGAAAGGCATAAAACGAACAATTTAGCGCCAGTTTTTCCCGTTCATATAGAAACCGGAGCTTCTCGGTCTATGCCATGTAGTCGACCGACGCCGACATGGGGCGAAACACCGAGCGCCGGGAACTGCGCGCGGTGCGAAAACCATACCGACTCAGACCGGCCTCCTTCGCATCCCGAACTTATACGATCAGGATGCGAACTGCCGGCAACAGCGCCTATCCGACGGGCGGACGCTCCTTTTTTTTCCGCTTATCTTCTACTCACTTACCGCTTACGACCACCAACTTACGACTTACTGACTTCAACCTGCCACCTTAGATGATGTACACCCAGCCTACATATTGCGGACTGAGACCGATCAGATCGGTATAGTATTTGATGAACACATTACGGATGAGAACGCCACCGACCGACAGAATCGGCCCGGGCAGCGCCAGCCGCCATTTCCGCCGCAAAGTAAGCCCCGTGCCGGCGAAGCGAAAGGCTCCCCGGATCGAACCTGCTGCTTTTTTCCAAAAAAGCATTGCCTTCTCCCCTTTGCTTTCAAATACGCGGGCGGATCTTTCCTATATTGTAAAGGATGGAGCAACTCCGGATTAAAGAAGTATTTTCGATCGCAACAGATGTATTTGATCCTTAGAAAACAATATAGTAAAACGTTAACATGCTGAGATAAACTTTTTCGTAATGAATTCATGTCTATTCAAGGTTTCTGATATCCTACTTTCTCACTTGCATTAGTGTTGTACAATGGGTGGTGAAGAATGGTTCTCCCGGTAAAAGGGAGCGACCGCGACGATAAAAGGAGGATGCTCATGGAAAATCGAGTGAATGTGCTGCATGAAATTCCAAGCTCACAGGAATACATTGCTTTGCGGTTAACTGCAGGCCTAAGTTCGAAAGACGACTCAGCGGTACAAACGGCTTTGGGCCGCTCGATCTTATCGGTGGCTGTCAGGAATGAGAATTCGGAGCTTATCGGCATGGGAAGAATGATTGGCGATGGAGGTTGTTACGTTCAAATTGTCGATGTCATTGTCAATCCCGCTCACCAAGATCATGAGATCGGCGACATTATCATGCGCGAGTTGCTGGAATATGCGGACAAAAATGTCCCAAAAGACGCCGATGTGACGCTAATAACGGATTTGCCGCAAATTGCATTTTATCAAAAATATGGCTTTAAGCTTATCTATCCGGAATTATACGGCATGTCCAGAAAGCGATAGGAACTTTGCAAGACCGTATCGCCGGGGAGCACGGGCACGGGCGGACGCTTCCCGGCTGACCTGTCTTCTTGCGCTTCATTTACGCTTGGATGCGAGCAGCTTCCATTCGACGATCATGAAATTAAGCAAGAGAGCGGCCCAAATATTGACATTCAATGCTTCTTCAATCATTTTTTCTCTTCCTTCAGGCAAGGTTAATCCATGCAATGCAAAATAGATTAGCAGCAATACGGGCACCGCAACGCGCCCGCTAACGGCCGCCAGCGTTACGCCGAAACTGCGGATCATCCATTTGCGATGTTCGTCGAATGACTTCCGAACGGCGGCGCGATATCCTTTCCAACAAGTAAACAACCATACGAGCGATAAAGCGAGAAAAGAAATTGCTTTTGTGAAGTTTTCTATATAGACGACGATTGCCAAAGCGCACAATCCGCTCAAAAAGACGCTGCCGACATAAACCCTTCCGAGATAACGATGAACGTTGGGCGACTTCGTGCGAATGCGATCGATAAATTGGAAGAAACCCGATACCAGGGCAAGGCAAGCAAACATAATATGAGCGATCAATAAAGGAAAATGTATGGCTGTCGACGCAACGGGCACGCGGCTTAAGGCCGGATTCAATGTAAAATAGGGGGCGGCAAAAGGAATCGTCACGCCCAAAGAGACGATGACCAATAACCACCACCATTTTTTATACGATGTCACGTACGGTTCACCCCTTATTTTATTCGATATCTATCATCATAGACTTCAAGTCTAAATGACCTCTAAATGAATTCTAAATAAAATATAAAATATGAAAAAGAGCGACCTTCTTATGAAAGAAGATCGCCCTGCGAACCGAAAGCGAATGCGGTTTTATTCGGAACCGATGCCGATATAACGGCGCCGTTAATTGGCAAAAAATTCGCGTATCGCTTCCGTCACTTTATCGGGCGCCAAGGGACGAGTGTGTTCAGCTCGTGGTTCCACCCTATGCCATTTGGAAGGATTTCACTTGCGTGTCTGCGAGCGCAGATCCGGTTTTCCTTTCACGTCTTTCCTTGTCCGTTGGAAAACATCCAATGAAGTTTACAGTTTTAGGAATTCAGGCACACCTCCATTGGAAAACATCCAATGGACCTCCCCAATTATCGCCTTTCGGCCGAATTTAGGAGGATTTCATTGGATAAATTCCAATGAAAAGCCCCTTGAGCCAATCTAACAGGAATTTCCGTTGTATAGATTCCAATGGGCGAAACACGAGGGGGATAGCGAAAGGAACGAAAGGAACAAGGACACCCTCCACGGATGTCCTTATCCTTGTCTTTGTCCTTGCGCAGCGTACTACGACCTAACAAAAATAGGCGAAATCCAAGCAAACTGATGGTTGGCTTGGCGTATTTCCACATGATACGCATCCGTATCCTGTTCCCGCTCCGTATCGTTCCATTCCAGATGAACGCGGTAAGCCGTTTCCGGTACGGCGCGGTGAATCAGGATCGCCTCCGAACTGTACGGTTTCACATGCGTAGAACGCGACCCCTCCAGCAGTTCGGCCACACTGGTTTCCATGCGAATTCCGTTCGCCTCCACGACAAGCGTAGTCGCCTCGTCTCCCTCCACCTCCAGCACGACCGCCGCCGTAGCGGGATGGAGCGTCGACGGATTCTGGAACGTCGTACAGGTCCAGGCGAGGGAATGCTCAGTGCGCTCCACGATCCGATTATCGAGCTTATTGATGTCCGGATTCTGCCTCATGCCGGGCTCGGGCGCGAGCACGCTTTGGCCGCGGAAGCAGCTGTCCGCGCCGAGCAGCCTGCCGTTTCTCACCCCGGCTTCCGCCTTCCAGCGATAGCCTTGCTTCGACTCGCCCCACCCCAATTCCACTCTGATCTTGTATTTCCGGGCGACGCCGCGCAAGGCTGACGAGATGTTGTCCCCCGCGACAACTTGCCATGGCTTCGCGTTTTTAAATACCGTAATTTTGTCGATATAGTCAGCACATACCGAATCCAATACCAGTTTCCTGACGCCTGCGACTTCGACCTCGCTGCCCATGAAGGCCCCGTTCAACGTAAACCGGCATTCGATCTTGTCCCCCGTAACCGCATAGGTGCGGCCGGCCTTGATCGCTTCCCAGATCGATTCGCGCGTTTTCTCCTCCGCCCATACCGCTACGCGCCCGTCGCCGTACGATCCCGGATAGCCGGCATGATGGTCGGTCGAACCGGCAAAACTGAATTTCTTGCCTTGGCGCAACCCCGCAAACACCGTATTGCGCGAGTCTCTCGGCCCCATCGTATGATAGTAAGGATAGGCGCTTCCGTCCGACATGCCGGAGCCATGCTTGGAGAACACCTCGACGATTGGCGATAGATCGGAACGGAAGGCGTCCCAATTCGTCCCGCGATAGCCGGGCGTATACCCGATATGATGCGGAACGGCAATCGCCCCGTAAGCCGCGAGCTTCTCGGCGAGCTCCTGCGGAGAAGCCGCGTAGACGAGCGGAAGTTCGTCGCTCGGCGATACAATATGATGATCCCCGAATTCGCTGGAATGAATCTCGTACCCTTGAAACGTCACGAATTCATGCGGAATATTCGCTTCCCGGACTTTGGCACGGACGGCTTCCCAATCCGCCTGCAATTTCGCAAACCCTTCCTTGTGGAAATCGACGAGGAACGCCGTCTCCTCGGTCCGCTCCGGTATATCCGGCCACATCGCGTGGCCGATAATCGCGCAAAAATCGAGTTGTCCTCTCGCCGCCTCCAACGCGTTTTCCAGCGCCCCGAATCCGTAAGTAATACCGCAATGATTATGCAGGTCTCCCCAGAACAGTTTCATCTATGATACTCTCCTTTAACTCTTCTAAAAGCCTTCCCAATGCCAAGCCCCTGTTTGTGCCATCTCGTGTACCGGTAGTTTTGCTTTGCGCAGCGCAGTCGCTCCCCGTTCCCGTTGCAACGGACGTCGCCGCGGACCTGCGACAAAATAAATGCAATGATGAAACGAAATCCGGTTTTGGCATCACAAACCGCGACTTTTGTATGAAATCTCGAACATAATCGAAGGACTCAACTCATGCGCCGATCGTTTTGTACGAAAATAAACTATTTAACATTAAAGCGCTAAAGTCCCTTGGACCGAAAAGGTTTCCTAAGCAACATTAATATCCATAAAGTTACAGTTATGCTGGGACTATCTCACGTAGCTCTACTT
>NZ_CAKKLI010000032.1:0-56703 GCF_918697855.1 Paenibacillus sp. CECT 9249
ATACAGGATAAATGATGTGAAAAAGTAGACTGGGGACAGGGGAAGAAGATCCCCATACCCCAGCTTACTTTGGTACGTATGAACGGAGATGCACGAACTTAAAGGACGCCGTCAGGCGTTTTTCTTACCGTTCCATGTTGATATTCCGATAACAATTGTTTGGTATGCTGGTTGCGAAAGCGCAAAGAGGAGGGGAAAAAGTCAATGAGCTCAACCTTGTTGAAGCATATCGGTTCCAGCCCGATTATTCCCGCGGTGCGGAAACCGGAAGATTTGCAGGCGGCGTGCGCGAGCGACCGGCCGGTGGTGTTCCTGCTGACGGGCGATCTGTTTACGGTGGGGGACTATACAAACCAGGCGATTGCCGCCGGCAAAAAAGTATTTCTGCATGTCGATTTCATCGGCGGGCTAGGCAACGACACGATCGTGATGAAATATATTGCGGAGCGCGTGCGGCCCGCCGGAATTATTTCGACCAAGCAGCATTTTGTTAAGCAAGCGAAAAAATGCGGCCTTGCCGCGATTCAGCGCTTATTTCTGATCGATACGTCGGCTTTGCACCAAGGAATAACGAACGTGCTGCAAAGCGAGCCCGACGCCGTCGAAATTATGCCGGGCTTGATCCCCCGGGTCATTCGGGAGTTGAGCGAGCATTTGCCGATCCCCATTATCGCCGGCGGGCTGATCAAAGAAGAGGAAGAAATTCGGGCCGCCTTGGAGGCGGGGGCCAGCGCCGTATCGATGGGCAATAAATCGTTATGGGAGAGCGGCATCGTCCGGCAGCAGGCCCGCAAAATTAACACGGCGTTAACGCGGAGTTAATATTCCGTTGATCTTCTTCTGTTAAATTGGTTATGGAGTTGGAAATTGAATAGCAGGGTATGAGAATAGGAGAAAACCCTAGGTTGCCATGGAACTGAACCGCGCGCTCGGCTGGCGGGAACTTCGGTTTGTTGTGGGATAGGGTTTTTTGTGTTTGTTTCATGCCGAAGGAGTTGATCGGAAATTGCCGGAAGCAGCTGGCTTTCAAGCTTACTTTTTTGATTTGGACGGGACGATTTTTTTGGGGGACAGGTTGTTGCCCGGCGTGCGGGAGACGCTCGCTCGGTTGAGAGAGCAAGGAAAAGAGATGATGTTTCTCAGCAATACGACGACGAGGACAAGAACGGAATGTTTGGACAAATTGCGCGGCCTTGGGCTGGAGGCGTCCTTGGATGAAGTCGTGACGGCAGCTTACATGGCAGCCGTTTATTTAAGCGAACGGTCGCCCGCGGCGAACGTGCTTGCGATCGGCGAGCACGCTTTGTGCGCCGAACTGGACGAACGGCATGTGCGGCGCACGACGGATCCTGCGGAAGCGACCCATGTGCTGGTCGGCATGGACCGCCGGTTCGACTACGGCAAAATCCATCTGGCGATGACGGCGGTGCGCAACGGGGCGCTCTTGATCGCCGCCAATCCGGACCCGTACTGCCCGCTCGACGGCGACGCCGTTCCCGACACATGGTCGATGGTCAAAGCGATCGAAGCCGCCAGCGAGGGAACAGTGCAAACGGTCATAGGCAAACCGTCTGCTTATTATGCGAACAAAGTGCTGCAATGGGGGAATTGGCGGCGCGGGCACTGCCTGATGGTGGGCGACCGCTATGAAACCGACATGCTGCTCGGCATCGAGAACGGCATCCCGACCGCATTGGTCCTGACGGGCGTAACGTCCGCGAGCGATCTGGAGCGTTACCCGGACGAGCCGGATTACGCGATCGGTTCGCTGGACGAACTGCTCGCCTTGCAACCGCGGCGTTATAACGGTTGATTGCAAAATGACAGGAAACGAAAAAGGAGAGATGAAAGAATGCGTTCGTTTACGAAAACGATGTTGTTGTTATGTTTATGTCTTACATTGATCGCCGGTTGCGCCAAATCGGCGCCGACCGCGGAGCCGTCAAACGGTACGAGCGGCAATGCCGGCCAAGAGGAGCAGCAAGGCGCGAAGGAGGAACAAGTGGAGCTTACCTTCTATTATCCGATTGCCGTCGGAGGACCGCTTACCGCCACGATCGAAGGCATGGCCAAGGAGTTTATGGAGCAGAATCCGAACATCGTCGTGAAACCCGTCTATACGGGCAGTTACGCCGACACGACCGTGAAGACGCAGGCCGGCGTACAAGGCGGCAATCCGCCGGATGTCGCGGTATTGTTATCCACCGAATTGTACAGCATGCTCGATATGGATGCGATCATTCCGCTCGACGAGTTTATCGCGCAAGAAGGCGGGGACGCCTATTTATCCGATTTCTATCCGGCCTTTATGGCCAATTCGCAGACGGAAGGCAAGACGTACAGCATTCCGTTCCAACGGAGCACGATCGTGCTTTATTACAATAAAGAAGCGTTCCGAGCGGCCGGCCTCGATCCGAACAAGCCGCCGCAAACCTGGGAGGAAATGGCCGAGTATGCGAAAAAGCTGACGAAAGAAGGGCAGTGGGGCCTGGAAATCCCGGTTTCCGGATTTGCGTATTGGATGATGCAAACATTCGCTTTGCAAAACGGCAAAAACTTGATGTCGGAAGACGGCAAGCAGGCGTTCTTCGATACGCCGGAAAATGTGGAAGGGCTGCAATATTGGGTCGATCTGGCGAAAAAAGATAAAGTCATGCCGGAAGGCGTGATCGAATGGGGCACGGTGCCGTCCGACTTCCTGGAGGGCAAGACGGCGATGATGTACCATACGACCGGCAACCTGACGAATGTGAAGAACAATGCGAAATTTGACTTCGGCGTGTCCTTCCTGCCGCAGAAGAAAAATTACGGAAGCCCGACGGGCGGAGGGAATTTCTATATCTTCAAAGGGATCGACCGGAAAAAGCAAGAAGCGGCATGGAAGTTCGTCAAGTTCATGACGGAAACCGAGCGCGCCGCTGAGTGGAGCATCGACACGGGATATGTAGCCGTGAAGAAATCGGCGTATGAAACGGAACGGATGAAAAAATATACGGCAGACTTCCCGGCTGCGGTCGTTGCCCGCGACCAGTTGGAATATGCCGCCGCCGAATTGTCGACGCACAATAACGGCAAAGTGACCAAAGCGCTCAGCGACCAATTGCAAGCGGTCTTGACCGGCAGCGTCTCGCCTGCCGACGCGTTGAAGAAAGCGCAGGAAGAAGCGGACAAGGCATTGCAGCCTTTCAACAAGTAGGCGGCAGCAGCAGAGAGGGATACCGTTGCCGAGGCGCTAGTGCGCCCGGCATAAGGTTCCCTTTCCTTGTCTGAACATTACACCGGATTCGGTAGGGAGGTTATCATCATGGGGAGGAAATTTCGCATTCGCCTGCAAACGAACGCTTTTGCCTGGCTGCTGCTGCTTCCGTCGCTGTTCTTTTTATTTCTGTTTACGTTCTATCCCATTGCCCGCACGATTCGGCTTAGCCTGTTTCAAGCGGACTTGGCCACTCCGCTGCCCTTCTTCGTCGGATTGGAGAATTACGGGAATATGTGGAAGGATCAAGTGTTCTGGCAAGTCATGAGCAACAACTTATGGTTTGCGCTTGGAACGGCGCCGACCTCGATCGCGCTCGCGCTTCTCATGGCCGTTTACTGCAACAAGGCGTTGCGGGGCCAAGGCGCGCTGCGTACGGCGTTTTTCTACCCGACGGTCGTGCCTATGATCGCCATCGCCAATATATGGCTGTTTATTTATACGCCGGAGTACGGGCTGCTGAGCCGCGCGGTCAAGTGGATCGGACAAAGCGATGCGAACTGGCTCGGGACGCCGGAGCTGGTCATGTGGGCGATGGTGATTATGATCGTATGGAAGGAAGCGGGATATTTTATGATTTTTTATTTGGCCGGATTGCAAAATATTCCGCAGGACCTGTATGAAGCGGCGCAAACCGATGGGGTCGGAGCCTGGACGACGTTCCGCAAAATTACGTTTCCGCTTTTGATGCCGACGACGCTGTTCGTCGCGATCGTGGCGCTGACGAATTCGTTCAAATTGGTCGATCATCTGTGGATCATGACCAAAGGCGGCCCGAACAATGCGAGCAGCTTGCTGCTGTACTACATTTACGAAGCCGCGTTCAGCTTCTGGGATCAAGGGATGGCTTCCGCGCTGACGGTCGTTATGATCGCCGTGCTGCTGCTCCTGGCCGCTCTGCAGTTTTTCGGACTTGATAAGAAAATCCATTACCATTAACGCGCGGTTGCGACGGCGTCCAACGCCTTCCTTCGCACGGGAGGAGAAAAGCGAAATGTTATCCCGAATCTTGATGAAAATGAGCTATGTCTTCATGTATTTGATTGCGGCGATTTGGCTCATTCCGCTCGTATGGGTCGTAGCGACCGCATTCCGGCCGAAGGAATCGGCATTGTCGGCCGTCTTCTCGCCGGAGTTTACGCTGGACAATTTTACGAAGGTATGGGCGGCGGCGCCGTTTCCCCAATATTTCTGGAATACGCTCATCATTGTCGTCTGCGTATTGGCAGTGCAGATGTTTACGGCCACGATGGCGGCCTTCGCATTCGCGAAAGTGAATTTCTGGGGCAAGGGCGCCGTGTTCCTGCTGTTCCTGGTGCAAATTATGATACCGGCGGATGTGCTCATTTTCCCGAACTATAATGTGTTGAAGCAACTATCGCTGCTCGACACGAAGCTTGGCATTATGCTTCCGTATCTCGCTTCTTCTTTCGGCATCTTTTTGCTGAGGCAGATGTTTAAGACGATCCCGCCCGAGCTGGAAGAAGCCGCCGTCATGGAGGGCGCTTCCAAGTGGAGAATTATGTGGCGCATTTATTTTCCGCTCGCCCGATCCACTTATATCGCGTTCGGCCTCGTCTCGGTCAGTTATCAATGGAATAACTTCTTATGGCCGCTTATTGTCACCAACTCCGTGAACAACCGGCCGTTAACGGTAGGACTGGCGATTTTCGCGCAATCGTTCGAGACGGGAGCGCAATGGACGGAGGTCAGCGCGGCGACGCTTATGGTCATCGCTCCGCTTCTGCTCGCATTTATCCTGTTTCAACGGCAATTTATGAACAGTTTTATACATTCCGGCATTAAATAATTTGTCCACGGGACGAAGGAGTAGGCGAATCGATGTAGAATGTTCTTAAGATACAGCAAACGGGAGTGAACAACGACGAAATCAGGAGGTCATGTATGACATATCATAATCGTTATTCCGTTTCAACCTATGCAATGATCGAAGAACCGCTTGAGGATGCCGTCCATTGTCTTGTCAACGAGGGGTGGAAGGCGATCGAAATTATGGGGGAAGGCCGGCATGACGAGCTGCTGGAATGGCCGCAGGAACGCCTCCGCTCACTGCAAGAGATCGGGAAGGCAAACGGCATTTCCTGGACGATCCATACGCCGATTACGGCCTGCAATCCGGCGGCGGTTACGCTTGAAGAGGCGGCTGCCAGCATGAATATCATGCTGCGGACGCTGCGGATCGCCGATTTGCTGGGCTGCGATTTCGTCGTTCTCCATGCCGGCAGGCTGGACGATCTTGGAGAGGATGCGGCGCAACCCGCGGGGACGATCGGCGGGGAAGACGAGCTTGCTGCGGTGGAGCGGGTAGCTGCCTTCGTGCGCAGGGCGCTGGAAGAGACCGCCGGCTCGAAGGTGAAGATTGCGCTGGAGAACATTCCTCCTTACCCGAGGTCGCTGGGCGCGGACGTCGAGTTTCTGCTCCGCGTACTGGAACGGGTCAATTCGCCTCGTGCAGGCATCGTATTCGACGCCGGACATGCGCATCTCGTCGGCGAGGGATACTGCTTGGATGCGCTGCCACGGGTATTGCCGCATGCCGTCGCTTTGCATTTGAGCGATAATCGCGGGGAATACGACGACCATTATGCGATTGGCCTAGGATCCGTTCCGATCGGGCCGTTGACGGAGATGGCGGTGGAGTACGGTTATGCCGGCGCATGGATCTTGGAGATGCATAGCGTTGCGGATGCCGATGCGTCGGCGCGGGTGTTGGATCGGATGCGGACCGCTTCGATTGCGGCGATTGCCGACCGGCAGGGCGGGGAACGGTAGCATAAATGCCGACCGGCAGCGCGAGGAACGGTGGCATAGATAGCCGATCGACAGCGTAGGGAACGTAGCATAGATGGCCGATTGGCAGCGTGTGGAATGGTAGCGTAGATTGCCGACCGGCAGGGTAGGGAGCGGTGGCATAGATAGCCGATCGACAACGTAGGGAAAAGTGGCATAAACTGCCGATCGGCTCCCGCATGGTGAATCCGGGCAAGAGAATAGCGGCTGCGGGAATCTTCGTTTCGCGTTTGCAGTAACTGCAAAAATCCAGTTAATGGCGGCGAAATGACAATATTTTGATCGAATAACTGCAAATATCCAGTTAAAAAGCCTGATATTCTATAGAAAGGGCGGTTTATGCACGGAGTAACTGGATTTTCCAGGCTGTCGATAAACCCCGTTTTCCGCAAAGAGGGAGGCGCAAAAACCCAGCAATGACGCGATTTCCCATTCATAGTTTTTGTCCAAAAGCACTTTTTCAACAGCCTGATTTTCGCAGTTGCAACGGTAAAATGGGGCCAGTTAAGCGGTTATAACTGTATATTTGCAGTTGCTCGCGATGAATACGCTGTTACTGAGAGCAGTTTCAACAGCACTCAACAAAGACCAGGCCGGAATATCATCCGGCACCGGTCTTTTTTAATGTCCGGGTTCGGAGAGCGCTCGTACATGATTAATAGCGAACAAATGTACCTTATTAGTACTCGGAAATTCGCAAATGATGGAAGGAAACCGCTCTTTTTACGCAGATAGGGAACGAAATTGCTTTATTAGCGAATGTACATTTGTTCATAAGGTATATGCGTTCCTTATTTTCTTTTTTGACGCGAAATCTGGCATAAATAGGACCGTTTGATGTCTTGCTAAGGTTCTTTTGTTCCCAATCGGCTTGGACGCGACGAGGGTGATGCATTTACTGGACACGATGTGGGGGTGCATCGATGCGGATGGTGCATTTAATTGATGCGCCGCGGATGGCTCATTTCCGACGGAGAAGGCTTCGCCCGGGTCCGGAGGGGCGAACATATGACATCGAGTGAACCGCCATGGACGCCGCGCCGTCAGGCGTTTTCCTTGCACCGCCGGTCAAGTGTATTTATCACGCGGTAAAAGGGAATTTGTAACAAATTAGAAACAAATCGTCTGAGCGTTGTGATAAAAATCACATTTTCGTCAAAAAGCAAACTTTATAGTTATGTCAAGAGCAAACCTCACAAAACGTTAAGGAGGGACGAAGATGGCAAATCCGATCGTTACCGACGAGAAAACGGGCAAACCCGAGACGAAGCAAACGGGGACGGAGACCGAACATTCGTTGAAAGGAACGTTTGCGTCCGTCATGATCTTGGGCGCATTCATCATCGTCGCATGGGTGCTTGTATTCGTTCTGTTTATGGCCCGCAATTAACCGCGCAAAGGGGAACAATCGATTAACCAACGATTTTGGGAAAAGAGGGGAAAGCGATGCATATTCATCGACTGGAGAAAATTTGGCTTGGCTTCGGTGTTGCGATGCTTGCCGTGTTTCTGGTAGTGATCGGCATATCCGGCTTTGCCATGGGCATGAATCCGCCTTCGGGCCACGCCCATACGATCGATCCGCAGCAGGTGGACGTTACGCCGCCGTTTGACAAACCGGGGATTCGGCAAGTCGGAGACAAGGAATACGAAGCCGTCATTACTTCTTTCGCATTCGGATTCGATCCGAACGAAATGGAAATTCCCGCAGGATCGACGGTTCACTTTATCATCACGAGCAAAGACGTCGTGCACGGTTATCAGATCGTCGGGACGAACGTCAATATGATGGCCGTACCGGGGGAAGTGAACCACTTGTCCTATACGTTCGACAAGCCGGGCGAATACTTGATTCTCTGCAACGAGTATTGCGGCATCGCCCATGAAATGATGAAGGCGAAGATCGTCGTATCTTAACCGTAACGAAAGGATGAACAATGTGGGAGGGTTTTCGATGAAAGAGAAGCGATTCGATCCGAGAGACGGGAGCTTGGTGCTGGCGCATATCCTATTCGCTTTCGGGGCGCTGCTGGCGGGAGGCATCGCCGGCATGCTGCAAGGTCTGGTGCGCGGAGCGGGCTTGACGCTGCCGGCCGGAATCGGGTATTACCAGTTGCTTACGGCGCACGGCGTATTGATGGCGCTCGTCTTTACAACATTTTTTATTATCGGATTTCTCTATTCCGGAATATCGGCCACGCTGGGCGGGTCGCTCGTTCCGCTGGCCCGCAGGCTCGGCTGGAGCGGGTTCGTACTGATGTCCCTTGGAACCGTCGTAGGCGTGATTTGCATTCTGCTGAATAAAGCCTCGGTGTTATATACATTCTACGCGCCGATGAAGGCGTCGCCTTATTTCTATATCGCGCTCGCCTTGGTCGTCGTCGGAAGCTGGCTGTCGGGCTTCGGCATATTCGTCAATTACCGGTTTTGGCGCAAACGCAACAAAGGGAAAATTTCACCGCTATTCGCATTTATGACGGTCGCTACGATGCTGCTGTGGCAAATTGCGACGCTCGGCGTAGCCGTTGAAGTCGTCGTGCAGCTTATTCCATGGTCGTTCGGATGGGTTGAAACGGTCAACGTGCTGCTGAGCCGGACGCTGTTCTGGTATTTTGGCCATCCGCTCGTTTATTTCTGGCTCATGCCGGCCTATATTTGCTGGTACGTCGTCATCCCGAAAGTGATCGGGGCGAAAATCTACAGCGACGCGTTAGCCCGATTGTCTTTCGTACTGTTCGTTTTGTTCTCGATTCCGGTCGGGTTCCACCATCAATTGATGGAGCCGGGGATTTCTCCGTTCTGGAAATATCTCCAAGTCATTCTGACTTTCATGGTCATCGTACCGTCGCTCATGACGGCGTTCTCGATGTTCGCCACGTTCGAGATTTACGGCCGGTCGAAAGGAGCGAAGGGGCTGTTCGGCTGGTTCAAAATGCTGCCATGGAAAGACGTCCGATTCTTCGCGCCGTTTATGGGGATGCTGCTGTTTATTCCGGCCGGCGCGGGCGGCATCATTAATGCGAGCAATCAGATGAACGCGGTCGTTCACAATACGATGTTCGTCACAGGCCATTTCCATCTGACGGTCGCTACGTCGGTCGCATTAACCTTCTTCGGCATTATCTACTGGCTCATCCCGGTCGTGACCGGCAGAACGCTGACGCCGAAGCTGCATCGTCTCGGTATCGTACAGACCGTGATTTGGTGCTTCGGCATGCTGTTCATGTCAGGCTCCATGCATTGGATCGGATTGCTGGGCTCGCCTCGCCGCACCGCGACAACGGCGTACTATGACAGCGCGGCGGCTTCCGCTTGGGATCCGTACCAAATGGTGATGGCGATCGGCGGCGTCATTTTGTTCGTCGGTATTTTGCTCCTCGTTTATAATATTGTCGCGCTCATGACATCGCCGAAGGGAGAAACGGAATATCCGATCGGCGAACCGCTGGATACGGCGGCCGAAACGCCGAAAGTGCTGGAGCGCTGGAGCTTATGGGTCGGCATCGTCGTCGTGCTCATTCTGGTCGCGTATACCGTGCCGGTGCTGGATATGTTTGGCGGCTCCATACCGGGGTCGCCCGGATATCAAACGTGGTAATACGGCAATGAAGCTACATCCCGTCACGCTGTTAAGGCGCGGCGGGATATTTGCGTTATTGGAAATTTCATGCGGCCGGGTAAGGGACAAGACTAGCAATTTTGAAATGGAAGGGAGATTGCATATATAATAGAGATGAGAGGAATCATTGTCGCAATAAACGAAATCGATGAAATGCTGGCAAACGTTGCGGCATATAGATGTAGAGGGAGGTGGATTGCGACCTTTATTTAGCATTGTACCCATCAACCGACTAAAATAAATGCCGTCGATTCTATGGTACAATAAAAAGAAAAAAGGGAAGGCCAACATGAAAAACAAGAAATTATATATTATACTTCTGGTTGTTGTTTTGCTGGGAGCTGGGGGATATTTATTCCGTAAAGAACTGGCTGTATTAGCTTTTGATATATTTTTATCCAATCAGGTTGAGAAAAAACTTGAAAATTCTTTCCAACCGATCGAAGGACAAGAAAATGAGAAGAAGGAACCGAAGATCGGGCCTTTCTCCACGCTGTTGCTGGGAACCGACGCACGCGGCAACGAGCGAGGGCGCTCCGACACGATTATTTATACGGTCGTTCGTCCGGAAGCGGGGAAAGTGCTTATGATCTCCATTCCGCGGGATACGTATGCCGAAATTGTCGGCAAAGACAAAATGGACAAAATTAATCACGCTTTCGCTTACGGCGGCGCACAAATGAGCATCAACTCGGTGGAGAAGCTGGTCGGATATCCGGTGGACCATTATGCGACGGTCAATTTCGAAGGATTTAAGGAATTGGTGGACGCGCTTGGCGGCATTAAGCTGCCGATCGAGGAAGATATCGTCAATAAAGGGGCCGGCCACGAGAAATTTACGGTCAAAGCCGGCAAACCGCTATATTCCGGTCAGGAAGCTCTTTATTTCGTCCGCTATCGCGAAGACGATCATATCAACCGCGCAAGCCGCAATATGATTTTTCTGAAAGCGGTCATGGATCGAATGACGGGACTGGATCAAGTGACGAAAATTCCGGAATTGATCGAGTCGATGGGGGATAATTTCAAAACCGACATTCCTCCGAAGGATATGATTGAGATCGCGAAGAAATTTTATAAGCATACAGGTTACAACGTATATAACTACACGCTTCGCGGGGAAGGCGGAATGACTCGCGGCGTCTGGTATTACATGCCGGATGAAGACGATGTGCAATACATTCAGGAGCTGATCGCCAATTGGATGGATCCGAATGTATCGTCGCAAGACCTGATGCTTCCGAAAGCGTAACGAAAAAGCGTCATGGCGGGAGGATGAACGGATGAACATCGCTTTTTTCTTGCTTCCGAAACAAGAGGTCATATGTCTAACGTTGGACAGCACGTTGCGGCAGACGTTGGAACGTATGGAGTATCACAGGTTTACGGCTGTGCCGATCATTAACGATGCCGGCGAATACGTCGGGACGGTGACGGAAGGCGATCTTCTGTGGCATATGAAAAATTCGAACGGTAAGATTACATTTGAAAATGCCTCCAAGTTCTTACTGCAAGACGTGCCGTTAAATATGAGAAACGAGCCTGTGCGCATTGATGCCAATATGGACGACTTGATCAAGCTGGCCAAAGTGCAAAATTTCGTCCCGGTCGTCGACGATATGAACCGGTTTATCGGCATCGTACGGCGCAGCCATATTATCGAGTATTGCGAACAAATCGTATTTGCCAACTCAAGAAAATCGGGCTGAATATCCGCCCGGCAGCGGAAGCCGCATCGATGCAGATGCGGTTTTCTCTTTCTTTTTCTGCAACCTCCGGATATTTGACCTTGTCCCCGGTTTATGCGATATAATGAATCTATACCATATGGAAAATGTTGCTACTTTACCCATTGGGAGGTTATATGCAAAGACAAGGTCGTTTTACACGGAAAAAAAGCAGGAGGCCGGCCGTATGGCTTGCGGCGATCGTTTCCGTGCTTCTACTGGGCGGTATAGCGTATTGGGCATTCACGCACAATAATACCCGTACGAACGGAGAAGGGAATGTCGAAACGAGCGACAGGGTTGCGGCGCGGACGACGGCGAAGCTAAGCACGGAAGGCGAGGGGACGAAGGTGGAGCCGTCTTCGCCCGTCGCGGATGAACCGGCCGGCATGCCCGATACCGGCGATGTGAATCAAACGTACGATCTCGTCATTCGCAACGGACGAGTCATCGATCCGGAAACGCAAACGGACCGGGAAGGGTTGAATGTCGGAATCGTCGGCGGGAAGATCGAGGCGGTCACGTCCCAACCGATCGAAGGCCGGAAGTTGATTGACGCGAGCGGACTCATCGTGTCCCCCGGGTTCATTGACAATTTGTCTTACGATCCGAATCCGCTTGGGGTATGGAATAAAATTGCCGACGGCGTCACGACGAATATTGCGATGCACGGGGGCACGTCGACGCCGGTCGCGTGGTACAGGCATTACGAGGGTGAACGCCCGCCGGTTAACTTCGGCGCCTCCTTCTTCTATACGGAAGCGCGCAATACGTTGAAGATCGGCAGGTACAGCCGCGCGACGCCGGAGCAAATCGAGAAGCTGAAAGAGATGGCGGTGAAGGCGCTGGAGAACGGCGTGCTCGGCATTTCGTTCAGTCTGGAATACGTGCCGGGCATTACGGCCGAGGAAGTCATTCCGCTAATGAAGGTGGCGCAGCAATATAATGTGCCCGTTTATTTTCACGGAAGGTATTCGGATATGGAAGAGCCGGGCACGAATATCGACACGATGAACGAGCTGATCGGTTATGCGCGCGCTACGGGAGCGGCGGTTCATGTGGATCATATTAACAGCACGGGCGGTACTTTTTCCATGAAACAATCGCTCGCGATGATGGACAAGGCGATCGCCGAAGGGCTCGATATGACGGCTTGTACGTATCCGTACGATTATTGGGGAACGTATTTGAATTCGGCCCGGTTTGACGAAGGCTGGCAAGAACGGTTCCGCATCTCCTACGAAGATTTGCAAATTGCCGGAACGGGCGAACGATTGACGAAAGAGTCGTTTGCGAAATACCGCAAAGAGGGCAAATTGGCGGTTGCATACGCGATTCCGGAGCAGGATATTATCGATTCCTTCGGATCGCCGCATGTGATGATCGGCAGCGACGCCATTCTGGAACCGGGCCATAATAATCATCCGCGCGCGTCGGGGACATTCGCGCGAACGATCGGCCTGTATGTGCGCGAGCAACAAGTAATGACGCTTATGGACGCCATCGCCAAGCAGACGCTGCTTCCGGCGCAGCGGCTCGAGAAACAAGCGCCCGCGATGAAATATAAAGGGCGATTATCCCCCGGATCGGACGCGGATATCGTACTGTTCAACTTCGAAACGATCCGCGACCGCTCTACGGTCGAGCAGCCCGATTTGCCGTCGGAAGGCATCGAATACGTATTGGTGGGCGGACAAGTGGTGAAAGATCCCAGCAGTCTGCATAAAGACGTTCGCCCGGGCATAGGAATCAAAAGCGAATTTGTGCGCGTCGAGGAGGCCGGCGCAGCGGTCGATTGGTACGGGCTTAGCGTGCCGACGTTGGAATACCGCGGGCAAAGCTATTTCGATATTCGCTGGTTGGAACAGAAAGGCTATACGATCGCTTGGGATAAGCAGAGCCGGCAATATACGGCTGCGAAAGGCGAACCGGAAGAAACGCCCGCCGTTCCGCCACCGGCGCCGGAAGGCGAGTTGATATTGGAGCGCGGTTACCGGATGTCGGTTGGCGATCGGTCGTTCGAACTGATCTCGATCGGCGAGGAAGCGTTTGCTCCCGTAACGTTACTGCGGGAGATGCTGTAATTGCAGAAGGCGCCGTCGTGGGAGCGACAACGGCATCATCCGCCGATTCGTTCCAAGCGGCGCCGCATGCCGCTACGGCGAAAAGAATCGGACTTTGCCCCCAACCCGTTCGGGACATAGGGATTTCCTTATGCTATAATGGAAAATAAGTTTTTTGTAGGGAGAGGTCCGCTTGACAAAGATGGAAAGAGAAATGGATTTGGCCAAACGCGCCAAAGTGATCGAATGGTTGAAAACCGAAGTGCTCGATCATGTTTCCCGTTTATTCAAATCTTTGTGGGAAGGCAGCACGACACGGGTCGTCGACAGCTTGGCGAGTCTCGTCGTCAGCAGCTACATATTGGGCAGGCGTCTGGGGGTATCTTATCGGGAACTGGATGAAAGCGTCCTGGCGAAATTAAGGAAGCACAAGCAGGAAGGGCATCAGCTCGAAGACTGGTATCAGGATATTTCCGCGTTGGAAGAACATTTACGTAAGAGGTGAGCATAATTGAGAACGCGCTGGACATCAGTCGCATGGAGCGTTGCCGCATTATTAATGATACTTTCTTTGTTTACGCCGCTGCAGCTTATCACCGTTAGTTTCGCTATCGTGCCGCTGGTCGTTCTATATACCACATTGAAAGTAAGGACTTTTGCGATTCATGCCGCGGCTATCGCCTTGATCGCCTTTTTGCTTATGGGGGCATACGGTTCGGCCGCCATTCTGTTTTTATGTTATTTGATGATTCCTGCGATCGTGATCGGACATTTGTATAAGAGAAAATCTCAAGCCTTGACGGTGCTTGCGGCGGGGACTTGCACGATTTTGCTGGAGTCTTTGGTGCTGTTGTTCATTCTATCGACATTTTTGGACTTTCAATTGAATACGTTTATTGCAGATAGCATACGCGCCAGTCTGCAAATTATGGAAGCGTCGGGAATTCAAATGCTCGAGCCTTCGCCGGAAGCGATCCAGGCCGTTACCCAACTGGTTCCTTTTGCGCTTACCGTCAGTTCCTTGTTTTTCGCCTCCGTTACGCATGCGATTGGCCGGCGTATTCTTACCGCCATGGGGCAGCCGAACATCCCCGCTTTTAAACCGCTAAAAGAATGGATGCTGCCGAAATCGTTCGTTTGGTACTATTTTGTCGCCGTTATCATAAACATGTTTCTCATAAACAGCGAGAGCTCTTACTTTACGATTATATTGGCGAATTTGATCCCGTTATTGCAGCTGGCTTTCTCGGTGCAAACCGTTTGCTTCATCTTCTATGTGGCAAGCGAGCGCAAATGGGCGAGGGCAATACCGTATCTATTTATTTTGCTCGTCTATATTTTCCCGCCGCTGCGAATTATCGGCATATTGGATATCGCATTTCCGCTTCGCCAAAGCTTCGTCAAACCAAAGATGTAGGGTGAGATAACATGCCTAAATTTTTATTGCAACGTTGGCACGGCCTGCATGTGATCTGGACGTTTGCGGTCATGCTGCTGCTCATTATCGCCTTGGCCTTCTTTGCATGGCCTTTGGCGGTAGCGGGCGCGATTCTCGCCGCCGTTGTCGGTTATTTTATACTGGCCGCGGAGAAGGCGTTTCGCAAAGACTTGCACAACTACATTACGACGCTATCCTACCGGATCAGACGGGTGGGAAACGAAGTGATCGGCGAATTGCCGTTCGGTATTATTTTGTACAGCGACGATAAAACGATCGAATGGCATAATCCGTATGTGGCGAAAATGCTGGGGCGCGAGTCGCTCGTCGGCACGCCGCTCGGGGAATGGTTTCCGACTTTGCTGCAGTCCAAGGAGAAGGAAAAGGATAGGGACAAGGAGAAAGAGAAGGATCCGTATGTGGAAGTCGAAATCGGCGACCGCATTTACCATACGCTGGTGAATCCCGGAGAGAGGCTCATCTATTTCCGGGACATCACGGAATTAAGCCGTCTCCGCGAAAGGTACGAGGCGGAAAAGTTAGTCATCGGCATCGTCATGATGGATAACCTGGAAGAACTGACGCAAGGAATGGACGACCAGCAGCGGGCGATGCTGCTGGCGCGGGTGACGACGCATATTACCGAGTGGGCGCAGGATTATAATTTGTTCCTGAGACGGCTGGCGTCGGACCGGTATCTGATCATTCTCGATCAAGAAACGCTGCGCCGCCTGGAGCAATCGCGGTTCGTCATCCTGGATGAAGTGCGCGAGCTGACGATGGACAATAAGCTGCCGATGACGCTAAGCATCGGGATTGCCGGCGGGGAGGACAATTTCGCCGAGCTCGGCCAGCTTGCGCAAACGAGCCTGGATATCGCGCTCGGGCGGGGCGGCGATCAGGTCGCGGTCAAGGTTGGCGAGCATCTGTCCTTCTATGGAGGCAAGTCGAATGCGGTGGAGAAGCGGACGCGCGTCCGGGTTCGCGTCATTGCCCACGCTTTGCGCGATTTGGTAAGGGAAAGCGACCAGGTGCTGGTGATGGGGCACCGGATGCCCGATACGGATTCCGTCGGCGCGGCGATCGGCGTCATGAAGGCGGCGGAAGTGTTCGGCGTGGGCGCTTCGATCGTATTCGAAGGCGTTAATCCGTCGATCGACCGGATGATGGAGCAGATTCAGGGCGTAAAGCCGCTATGGGACCGGTTTATTACGCCGGAGCAGGCGCTGCACCGGTTGACGCCGAAGACGCTCGTTGTCGTGGTGGATACGCATAAGGCGTCGATGGTGGCCGAACCGAAGCTGCTGCAGCATGGCAACCGCAAAGTCGTCATCGATCATCACCGCCGAGGCGAAGAGTTCATTAACGACGCAGTGCTTATCTATATGGAGCCTTATGCGTCGTCGACATGCGAGCTGGTGACGGAACTGCTGCAGTATGTTCACGACCGGGTCCAGTTTCATATGCTGGAAGCGACGGCGCTGCTCGCGGGCATTACCGTCGACACGAAAAATTTCTCCCTGCGAACCGGTTCGCGCACGTTTGAAGCGGCGGGATACTTGCGGCGCAACGGTGCCGACACAATTCTCATTCAGCGAATGCTGAAAGAGGATTTGAAAGAGTATATCCAGAAAGCGGAAGTGATGAAGCATGCGAAAATGCTGTACAATCATATTGCGCTCGCCGTCGCCGAACCGGGGCGGAAATTCCCCCAGTTGCTCATTGCTCAAGTAGCTGATACATTGTTGAATATGACCGATGTGACGGCCTCGTTCGTCATCGGGGAACGTCCGGACGGGCTGATCGGCATTAGCGCGCGGTCGCTGGGGCAGATCAATGTGCAGGTCATTATGGAGCGGATGGGCGGAGGCGGACATTTGACGAACGCGGCGGCTCAACTGGAAGGAACGTTGGAAGAGGCCGAAGCGAACTTGAAGCAAATTTTGGCTGAAATTGATGCGGAAGAGGGGTTTTCTGAATGAAAGTCATCTTTATTAAAGATTTGAAAGGCCAAGGCAAGAAAGGCGAAGTGAAGGACGTATCGGAAGGATACGCTCAAAATTTCTTGATCCCGCGCGGGTATGCGCGCATTGCGTCCGAGGGGAACATGAAGACGCTGGAACAGCAAAATCTATCCGAACAGAAGAAAAAAGCGCAGGAAAAGTCGGATGCCGAAGCGCTCGCGAAAACATTGAACGAGCTGACGGTTGTCATTAAGGCCAAAGCCGGGGAAGGCGGCCGGTTGTTCGGGGCGATTACGAGCAAGCAGATTGCCGAAGCGCTGGAAGGGCAAAAGATGAAAGTGGACAAACGCAAAATCGAGCTCGGCGAACCGATTCGCACGCTTGGCGTGACGCAAGTGCCGGTGAAGCTGCATACGGATGTGAAGGCAACATTAAAGGTTCAAGTCGTGGAGGAATAACATGAACGAGGGCCAGTTTTTCGACCGCATTCCGCCGCAGAACCTGGAGGCGGAGCAAGCGGTGCTCGGCGCGGTGCTGCTGCAATCCGAAGCGCTGATTACCGCGATGGAACGCGTTCGCTCCGAAGACTTCTATTTGACCGAGCATCAACTGATCTTCGAAGCGATGGTCCAACTCGGCGAGGAGAATCAACCGATCGATCTGGTGACGTTGACGACCAAGCTGCGGGACAAGCAGCAGTTGGAGGATGTCGGGAACGTCACCTATCTAACCAAGCTGGCCAACGCGGTGCCGACGGCGGCGAACGTAGACTATTACGCGCAGATTATCGAGGAGAAATCGATGCTCCGCCGCTTGATCCGTACGGCGACGCAAATCGTAAGCGACGGCTATGCGGGGGGCGAAGATGTCGGCGGGATGCTGAGCGACGCGGAACGCCGCATTCTGGAAATATCGAATCGCCGTTCGGGGAGCGGATTTATCGCCATACGCGACGTGCTGATGGAAGTATTCGAGCGCGTTGAGTTTCTCAGTGCGAACAAAGGCGGCATGACGGGCATCCCGTCCGGATTTCCCGATCTGGACAAAATGACGTCAGGCTTCCAGCGCAGCGATTTGATCATCGTGGCGGCCCGGCCGTCCGTGGGGAAAACGGCGTTCGCCCTGAACATCGCGCAAAATGTCGGCGTTCGCGCCAAGGAGACGGTCGCGATCTTCAGTCTGGAGATGTCGGCGTCGCAGCTCGTGCAGCGGATGCTATGCGCCGAATCGAACGTCGATGCGGGCCGCATGCGCACGGGCCAGTTGGAGAACGAAGACTGGGAGAAGCTTACGATGGCGATCGGAGCCTTATCGGAAGCGAAAATCTATATCGACGATACCCCGGGCGTTACCGTTGCGGACATCCGCGCGAAATGCCGCCGCCTGAAGAAGGAGCAAGGGCTCGGCATGATTCTGATCGACTACTTGCAGCTGATTCACGGCCGGGGGAAGCCGGGCGAGAACCGCCAGCAGGAAGTATCGGAAATATCCCGGACATTGAAGCAAATCGCGCGCGAACTGGAAGTGCCCGTCATCGCGTTATCGCAGCTTAGCCGCGGCGTGGAGCAGCGCCAGGACAAGCGTCCGATGATGTCCGACCTGAGGGAATCGGGCTCGATCGAGCAGGATGCCGACATTGTCGCGTTCCTATATCGGGACGATTACTACGACAAGGAATCGGAGAAGAAAAACATTATCGAGATCATTATCGCCAAACAGCGGAACGGCCCGGTCGGAACCGTGGAGCTCGTCTTCTTGAAAAATTATAATAAATTCGTCAGTTATGAACGAAATCATCAAGAGCTTATCGCCGGAAGTGCATAATTGCGTTCATATTTGTCCTATTTCCGAACAATCGCCCAATTACTGGGTTGATTGTTCGTTTTTGTTGACTTTGCTTTTCGGTATTGATAAACTGATATTGCTGCTTTAACGCAGCAGAAGATGAGGTGTGAACGCACCCGAAACGGGGGAATGGTTTATGTCAACAGTTGTCGTTGTCGGAACGCAGTGGGGAGATGAAGGTAAAGGGAAAATTACCGATTATCTCGCCGAAAGCGCCGATGTCGTGGCGCGTTATCAGGGCGGCAACAATGCCGGTCATACCATACTAATCAACGATAAAAAGTATAAGCTGACTTTGATCCCGTCCGGTATTTTCTACCATGACAAAACTTGTGTCATCGGCAACGGTGCAGTTATCAATCCTGCCGTGTTGATCGAGGAAATTAACTATATTCGTGACAATGGATTTTCTACCGACAATTTGCGCTTAAGCGACCGCGCGCACGTCATTATGCCATATCATCTAGTGCTTGACGGTCTGGAGGAAGACCGCAAAGGCGCCAACAAAATCGGAACGACGCGCAAAGGGATCGGCCCTTGCTATATGGATAAAGCGGCGCGCAACGGGATCCGCATCGCCGATTTGCTGGATGCGGAGGAATTCGAAACGAGGCTCCGCCGTCTCGTTGCGGAGAAAAATCATTTGATTGAGCAAGTATACGGCGGGGAGCCGCTGGATGCGGATCAAATTCTGGCCGAGTATTTAGGCTATGCGGACACTCTTCGCCCGTACGTGACGGACACTTCGGTCGTGCTGAACGATGCGATCGACGAGGGACGCAAAGTGCTGTTCGAAGGCGCCCAAGGCGTCATGCTCGATATTGACCAAGGAACGTATCCGTTCGTGACGTCGTCCAATCCGACGGCGGGCGGCGTCTGCATCGGATCGGGCGTAGGCCCTTCGAAGATCAACCAGGTCATCGGGGTTGCGAAGGCTTATACGACCCGTGTCGGCGACGGTCCGTTCCCGACCGAGCTGAACGACGAAACCGGCGATTACATTCGCGAGAAAGGCTTCGAGTACGGGACGGTCACCGGGCGTCCGCGCCGCGTCGGCTGGTTCGACAGTGTGGTGGTGCGCCATGCCCGCCGCGTGAGCGGCATTACCGGCTTGTCGCTTAATTCGCTCGACGTGTTGACCGGGCTCGAGACGGTGAAGATTTGTACCGGATACAAATACAAGGATCAAATCATCGAGCATTATCCCGCAAGCTTGAAAGTGCTGGGCGAATGCGAAGCGATCTATGAGGAGATGCCGGGTTGGTCGGAAGACATCACTCGGGCGAAATCGCTGGAAGATCTGCCGGAAACGACCCGCAATTACGTCAAGCGCGTGTCCGAATTGACCGGCATTCCGATCGCGATCTTCTCGGTCGGCCGCAACCGCGAGCAAACGAATCAAGTACGTCCGATTTACGGATAGGATGGTTAGCAAATACGGTTCTCTTCGCTTATGATGGCGAGGGGGCCGTTTTTTTGTTGTCGTCTCTCTATACATACGGAAGATTGTTTTTTTGTCAGTTCTCTCTATTCCTACGGGTGGGTTGCTTTTTCCCCTCCTTTTGTCGATATCCCCTTCGTTCAGTGAGCCGGTTATGCAGAGGTACGTACGCGAGCCGTGAGTAGTGTACGTTGATTGGTAGCTTAAAAGTCTTTGCTGCTTGCCCTTTTTCCTTTTGTCCTTGGCCGGTCAGTCTAGCTGCCGATTTCTTTTCCGGGGCACCGATTGCTCCGTTTTACTTTGCATGCCCCGTTCTATTCTGAGCGAGCGGGATTTCGACAGAAGGCGGAAAAGGTGGAGAAGCCGGGTCTGGAGAGAGCGCGTTCGGTTGCAGTGAGCACATTCGCAACACGCAGGGTACTTTAGCGGAAAAAAGTACAGCTAATTCGGCGGCATTGCCGACGATATTCGTATTAGCGGCAATTTCCGGCGCTAATTTCGATAGTACCCCTGAATGGGCCGATTCCGGGGGAATTAACGGTAGTTTTTCCATGTAATTGAGTAAAAAGAAAAGGAAGGGGCGAATTAACGCCTGGTTTTACCGCTAATGGATCGTGAGCCAGGAATGGATCGTAATTGTGTGAAGCCGCGAATGGACGGGCGAAGAGGGCTTTACCTTGACGTTGCGAGAAGGTTTACAATAAGAGAGAGGTGACGGTTGTGAATATTAACGAAGCGGCCAAACAACTGAATATTACGGCGCGCGCGATCCGCTTTTATGAGCAGAAAGGGCTTGTATCGCCGCATAAGCATCCCGACAATCAATACCGGCAGTTTACGGAGCAAGATATCGAACGGCTGCGCACGATTGCCGCCTTGCGGGATATCGGGGTCGGCCTGGAAGGGATCAAAAGCATATTGCTGCAGATGGAGCAAGGCAACCAGACGGAGCTGCAATATTATTTGGAAACGCAGCGCAACGCCATGTTCTCGCAATGGATCGAGCTTAGGCAATTGATAGCCGCGGCCGATACGATGATCGAGCGATTGAAGCGGCAGGACCGGCTCCATCCCGACGAAATCCATAAGCTGGCGGCAGGATTGCGCGGCTTGAAGGAAGCGCGCGGCAATTGGAAGGATCAATGGGGATTTGACGAGATGGCGCCGGACTATGACGATCTTGTTCTTAATGAGAAACAGATCGAACATACGCGGTTCAACCCCCATGAAGATTACGACCAGGTGCTGGATCTCGTCGTGGAATGGGTGGCGCCTTCCCCCGGGGACGCCGGTCTGGATCTCGGAATCGGAACGGGAAACTTGGCGGGACGCTTCTTGCGGAAAAACATCACGATGATGGGCCTTGACCAATCCCGGGAGATGCTGAAGCAATGCCGGCGCAAATATCCGGACTTGGAAACGAAGCTTGGCAATTTGCTGGCGGTTCCGTTCTTCGACGGGCAATTTGATTTTGTCGTGAGCAGCTATGCGCTGCATCATCTCACCGCGGAGCAAAAACGATTGGCGCTGGGAGAAATGAGCAGAGTATTGAAGCCGAAAGGGAAAATATGCATTGCCGATTTAATGTTCGAGAACGAACAGGCGCGGACCGGCTATATGGACCGTTTACGGGAGGCGGGCCATTGGGAAGCGGTCGATTCGATCGAAAGCGAATATTACGCCGACCGTTCCCAACTGATCCGGTGGCTGCGGGAGTACGGATTTGCCACGGTGCAGCATCGGGTCAACGATTTGATGCATCTCGTCTATGGCGAGCGGAACTAGAGGTGAGAAGCGGGAGAAGCGAGGGAAAGATTCGCAGGCGGGACGATATTTTCGGTTCAAGTTTGCGCGAATGGGAATGGAGCCTATCTTTTTCGTTAATACTGGTGAGTACATAGATTGTAGGAGGAACGCAATTGATGAGAGTACTCGGAAAGTTGACGAAATTGATAGGCATCGTTGTATTGGCAAGCGCTATTTCCATCATGACGGCCGGATATATTGTAGATTCGTATATTCAAAGTTTGCTGCAAAAATTCAACCTGCAGGCGGCGGCGCAGCCGTTTGCTCTATCCAATCTGCTGGGCGGATTATGGGGCTCGAAGACGCCGGCCGCGAAGGAGGACGCCGTGGCGGTTAACGGGCAGCCTGCGGGAACCGAGGGGGCGAAGTCCGGAGGAGCGGCGGACGAGACCGGGACAATTGGCAGCGGCAAGACTGCGGCGACCGGCGATCAAACCGGATCGAACGGCAGCGGCGCCGCAGGAGAGGGCGGCAGCGGACAATCCGCAGGCGGGACGAGCGCGGGCAGCGGGCTGGCAACCGGCGGATTAGGCGCAGGCAACGGCTTGAACGGGACGATATCCGGACAAGAACAAGCCGGAGGCCAAGAGGCTGCGGGGCAGACGGGAAGCGCGGGCGCAGGCAGCGGCAACGAGACTGTGATATCGCGCGAAGAATTGGCCAATGCGAGAGGGCAGCTCAGCTCGCAGGATAAGGAACAATTATTTTCCCTGCTCATTACGAAAATACCGCAAGAGGACCTGCAGAAAATCTCTCTCTACGTCGAGGATGGATTGACGGAGAGCGAATTGAAAGAAATCGAGCAAATGATAGCCATGCATGTAAGCGATGACGAATATGACAAACTGATGAATATTCTTAAAAAATATTAAGGCGTTGCGAACCGAAATCCTTGTTGGGCCGAACATTCCGATCTTTCGACCTACGCCGTCAGACATATTGTAGCGGCATCTCTCTTCCTACTTTTTTCCTATTTCGGGGTTGAATTTGGAAGGAAGGCTGTGTTAAAGTAATTTGTAGGTGAAATGGTTAAAATTTTGACACCATTTCCCTGTCATTTTACGAACAATAAAGGAGACGGTCATGGCAAGGAACAAGCTTACACATTGGGCCGATACCGTATGGAAGAATGCGAGAATCGTCATGCGGCCGGCTCGGTGGACAGACCTGGCAAGGAATGCGAAAGATCGGTATATTCAGTCTCGGACGCATCAATGGATAGCCGGGTCGAAGCAGCGCATCGCTCTTGTTGCCGGAGGATTTCTTCTCATCGGGGCCGCTGCATATACAGGGATCAATTACGTACAAAATAATACAATAGAATTATATAAAGTCTATATGAACGGAACGGAAATCGGGAGCGTAAGCGACCCGCAAGCGATCGATACGTTGATTGCCTTGAAAACGAAAGAAATGCAAGAGAAGTACCCGGAAGCGAATGTTCAATTGCAAACCGAAGGGCTAACCTATGAAGCGTATAAGAAGTTTCAAGGGGAAGCGGACGATGAAACAACGTTATCCCAGCTCGGTTCGATGTTCACCGTCTATGCGGCGGGAGTGGAGTTGAAGGTGGACGGGAAAACGATCGGAATCGTCAAGGATCAGGAAACGGCCGACCAAATATTGGCGGAAGTGAAAAAGCAATACACTAGCGGAGAAGCGAAGCCAATCGGAAGGGTGAGAACGCTTTCATCCGGCGCGGCGAATCATTCGCAAACGAAAGAGATGGTCCGGGTGGAAAAGGCCGCCTTTGAGGAGGAAGTACATACCGACGCCGTGCAAACAGCGCCCGACAAGGTCATTAACGCTGAGGAAGCGCTTCGGTTGCTGACAACCGGCGATGCGAAGCCTGTCAAATATAAGGTGGAGCCGGGAGATACGGTCTCGGGAATCGCGCATAAGTTCGACATTTCCAAACAAGTGATTTACGAGAACAATCCGGACATCGAAGAGCTGTATTTGCAAATCGGGCAGGAGCTGGATTTAACGGTGATACAGCCTGCGCTGACGGTGAGTACGGTGGAGAAGGTGACGGAGAATGTCGTCATTGAACCGGACACGGTCGTTCAGAACGATCCGAACATGAAAGCCGGAGAGAAGAAAGTGATTCGCCCCGGCAAAAGCGGTTTAAAGCAAATGTCGTACCGGTTGACGAAGAAGAACGGGTTGCTCGTTTCGGAAGAATGGTTGGGTCAGCAGGTGATTACGCCTTCCGTCGCGGAGATCATTATGAAAGGGACGAAAGTCGTTGGCGAAGGTTCGGGTTCCTTCCGATGGCCCGTATCCGGCGCCCGCTTAACCAGCAGTTACGGAAAACGGTGGGGCCGCATGCATAACGGAGTGGATCTCGTTTCCTCGAACAAGACGATTATGGCTTCGGACAGCGGCGTCGTTTCGTTCGCAGGAAAGAAGAGCGGCTTCGGCAACGCCATCATTATCGATCATAAGAACGGTTATGAAACATTATACGGTCATCTGAGCAAAATTAGCGTGAAAAAGGGAGATAAAGTCGAGAAAGGCGAGAAAATCGGCGTTATGGGCAATACCGGACGCTCGACCGGCACTCATCTGCATTTTGAAGTTCATAAAAACGGGTCGATTCAAAACCCGATGAAATATTTGAAATAAGGCGCAGCAGCCTTGAAAAGAAGCATTGTCGAAGTTACCGTTCGGCGATGCTTTTTTCCGTTATTTATTGTTTTAAAGGGAAGGATCAGGTGTGGTAAGATAGAGGAAGATAAGTATATGGTTTATAGGCGGTGAACAGGATGCACGGAAAAATATTAGTAGTTGACGACGAGCAGCCGATTGCAGATATTTTAAAATTCAACTTGGAAAAAGAGGGCTACCAGGTCATTTGCGCTTTTGACGGCGCGGAGGCGGTGGAGCTTGCCTTCCGGGAAAAGCCGGATTTGATCCTGCTCGACCTGATGCTGCCGGTAAAAGACGGGATGGATGTATGCCGCGAGGTGCGCGCCCAATTGCAGACGCCGATCATTATGCTGACCGCGAAGGATACGGAGCTGGACAAGGTGCTCGGGCTGGAGCTCGGCGCCGACGATTATGTGACCAAGCCGTTCAGCACCCGCGAATTGCTCGCGCGCGTGAAAGCGCATTTGCGCCGCCAGGCGAAGAACGCCGCTCCGGCGCCGGCGGGACAAGATACCGCGGGAGAGGACAAGCAGGGAATTCACTATTTCAATTTGTTCATCGATACGGATATGTATGTCGTGTATAAAGACGGCGAACCGCTCGACTTGACGCATCGCGAGTATGAGCTTGTCTTTTACATGGTCAAAAACGGCGGTAAAGTCATGACGCGCGAGCATTTGCTGCAGGCGGTATGGGGATTCGAATATTTCGGCGACGTACGGACCGTGGATGTGACGATTCGCCGGCTGCGCGAGAAAATCGAAGACGATCCGAGCAAACCCGAATATATTATGACCCGGCGCGGTTTGGGATATATGATGCGCAACCCGAAAACGGGAGGATTATAATTCATGAAATTGTTTCGTTTTTTCCGTACGATTCAAGCGAAACTCATCATCATTTACGTCCTGCTCATATTAATTGCGATGCAGTTAATCGGGGTTTATTTCGTGAGTGTGATGAAAACCTCGCTGACGAGCAATTTCACCAGGGACTTAAAGGGAAAAGCGGAGATGTTGTCGGGCATTGCGGTTAATTATATCAATGTCAAGCCGGAAGAGGGAACGAACGAGCAAACGTTGTCGATCGACGATTTGAATACGGTCGTACGCGACCTGTTCTCGATCAACGACGGGGAAATTCAAATTTTGGACGCGAGCGGAAAGGTGCTTACGACGTCGCTCCAGTCGCATCATGCGTATATTGGGCGTAAAAATACGCAAACGGTCGTCAGCCGCGCTCTCCAAGGCATTCGGGACAACGAGGATGAAATGATCGACGAGAACCGGGTTCGGAAGAAAATTATCGCCAAACCGGTCATCAGCAACAACCCAAGCAATAGCAAAGTGATCGGGGCGGTCTATATCGCCGCGTCGATGAAGGAACTGTACGATACGATCGACCGGATTAACAATATATTCGTATCCGGCACCCTGATTGCGCTTGGATTGACCGCGTCGCTCGGCGTTATCCTGGCCCATACGATCACCAGTCCGATCAAGGAAATTACGAAGCATGCCACCGCCGTGGCGGAAGGAAGGTTCGACCAGCGCGTGCCCGTGCTCGGCAACGACGAGATCGGCCAATTGAGCGAAGCCTTCAACTATATGACGCAGCGGCTCAGGGACGCCTTGTCGCAGAACGAAGAAGAGAAGGAGAAGCTGGAATCGGTTCTGACCAATATGAGCGACGGCGTGCTGGCGACCGACGAGCTCGGCAATATTATCGTCATGAACCGGCGCGCGAAGGAAATGCTGCGCACCGACGATATTACGCTGCACGGCAAAGATATTTCGACGCTGCTCGGCATTTCGAAGCAAACGGTCGACTCGCTGATGAAGGATTCGCATCGCTCTACGCTGCTGCCGATTGCGCTCGACAGTACGGAGGAACCGATCATCGTGCGCGTCACGTTCTCGCCGATTCACCGGCGGGATCAAGGGATAACGGGGACGATCGCCGTTCTGCAGGACGTAACCGAGCAGGAGAAGCTGGAGGAATCGCGCCGGGAATTTGTGGCGAATGTGTCGCATGAATTGCGGACGCCGCTGACGACGATTCGAAGTTATGTCGAAGCGTTAAGCGACGGAGCGTTGGAAGAGCCTCAGCTTGCGAACCGTTTCGTCGGGGTCGTGCAGAGCGAATCGGAGCGGATGATCCGGCTTGTGACCGATTTGCTGCATCTGTCGCGTTTCGACTCCAAGCAGGCCATTATGCGCAAACAGCCGACCCGCATCGTGGAAATGCTGGAAGAGGTGGCGGACCGCTTCTCGTTTCAAATGCAGCAGAAGCGGATTCGGCCGACCATTCTGATCGAGAAAGGAATCGATACGGTCGTGCTGGATCGAGACCAAATCGATCAAGTGTTGGACAATCTGGTGTCGAATGCGTTGAAATATACGCCGGACGGCGGCAGGATCGAAATCGAAGCGCGCAAATCAGGCAGCGATAAAATCGCTTTTTCCGTTAAGGATACAGGCATCGGCATTCCGAAAAAAGATCTGGACCGGATATTCGACCGCTTCTACCGTGTCGACAAGGCGCGGTCGCGCAGTATGGGCGGTACCGGACTCGGACTTTCCATTGCCCGGGAAATTGTGAAGGCGCATGGAGGCACGATTACCCTCGAATCGGAATTGAACGCAGGCACCAAGGTCACGTTCACGATCGTGACGGAGACGGAAGGGAGTGAGGCAAGTTGATAGAGAAAATGAAATCCGTTCTGCTGGCGGCATTGGTCGTCTTAAGCTTGGTGCAGAGCTATTTCCTTTCCTATAGCATGCCGTACTTCGAACCGATCCAGAAGACGGAGAGCAATTATGTCAAAACGGAGGAGATGGGCCCGGAAGAGAAAGTGGAGAACTTGATTTTCCCGGATCAAATGATACTGCATTTGGGAGAAGGGAAGCATACGTTATTCTCGCCGGATATGGTCTTCTATAAAGAAATTTATAAACGGCTGCAAGGGCGCAAATTCGACGGGTTTCAACGCCATCCGTACAATATGATGGATTGGAACCGGGTGCGCAATGAGAACCAAGGGATCGAACTGCGATTCTCCCAAGGCGTGCCGATCGCGCTGCTGCAGCGCGTGATGCAAATTCAGGCGGATACGACGTTTGCGGAGGAAGTCGTCGACCGGATCTGGATCTATACGTCCGGCGATAACGAGGATGTGCGGTCCTTGTTCTTCAGCGCCAAAGGGGATATCGTGTACGAAGCGACGCGAGCCGACTTGACGGTGCAGGACGTGAAGCAGCATCTCGTCTTCGGCGAAGGCTGGATGCCGTATCACTCCGCCGACGGCAAAATCTATTTGCCTGACGAGCCGATCGAAATGGTGCAGGTGACGCTGCCGTACCAAACGTTTACGTCGGAGCAAATGCAGCGCAACCTGTTTCTCGATCCGAGCACGACGCGCATGATTCAGGAAAAGGACGGTTCGGAAATCTTTACGGACGGCAAACGGAGTTTGCAGGTGAAACAGGATCAGAAATGGATGATCTTCTCCGACCCGATCGCCCGGGCGGACAATAAGAACGATTTAAGCGACAACGTGCTGTCGGCGGTCCAGTTCGTCAATCAGCACGGCGGCTGGAACGGGACGTACCGTCTGGCGATTCCGCAGCATCCGGCGGAAGGCAGCGAAGTGATGTTCCAACAATATTACGGAGCCTATCCGATTATCTCATCGGATGATTTCCGGTTCGGGCATATCCGGCTCGTGATGCAGCAGAGCGTCGTCTCCGGTTATGAGCGTTCGCTGATTCATGTCGAAGACAGAGCGGAGAGCAAGTCGATCCGAACATTGCCGGGAGGTCCGGAGCTCGAGGCGATGATCGAACAATACCGGAAAAATTCGTCTTACGGCATCGAGGCCGTATTTCCGGCTTATCGGCCTGTGCTTGCCGAGGAGAGCATGAGCCTGATTCCGGTATGGGCGGTTAAGCTCAAGGACGGTACGACGGATATATTGAGGTAGTATGTTAGGAGGTTGCCCATGGATTGGAGTCGCGCGAAGAGTGTGTTGATATTTGCCTTCTTGCTTCTGAATCTGGTGCTCGGGTATCAGCTTTGGCTCGATGTGCGGGAACAGTGGAACTCCAACCTGGACTGGACTTCGTTGCCGGAAGAGACGAAGGCCGTCATGGAGCAGAAGCGTATTCAGGTGCCGGCCAAAATTCCGTCCGACACGCCGGTTATGCGCGAAGTGACGGTGCGATTCGTCGATCCCGAACCGTTCGGGAAGACGGTGAAGCTGGAAGAGCCTGTTGACAGTAAAGTGATCTTTACCGAGAAGGAACTGCGCAAGGCGCTTGAAGATCAAATTCCAGGCATTGAAAATTATAAGTACGATCCGCTGATTGCGTCGGACGAAGCTTTCGTCCTGAATCTGCTGCTTGATCGCAAGTGGCCGATGTTCGAAGTGCAGATGGAGCTGTTCTATGCGAATCAGAAAATTGTGGCGTACCGGGAAAGTCATGTGGAGATGCTCGTTTCCGAAGACGATAAGGAGCAAAAGGTGCTGCCGGCTACGACGGCGCTCGGCCGCCTGATCGAAAAATATTTGCCGCAAGGCGCCATCGTGAAAGATATTCAACTCGGCTATCACGGCCAAGTGTATAATGAGACGCTGGTGACGGCGCCGTCCTGGCGGGTCATGCTGGAGAACGGAGACATTTATTTCGTCAATGCGATTAGCGCGGAAGTGTACCATCCGCAATCGTAACGATCCTTAAGCGGGATTTGGCAAATGCTTACAGTGGTTGGTGCGCTTTCGCATACAAGAGAAGGGGAAATGGACATATGGGTTTACGATTTACGGTTTTGTCCAGCGGTTCGACGGGGAACGCGACGGTCGTTGAGAATGAAGACGCAAGGTTATTGGTGGACGCCGGTTTAAGCGCAAAACGCGTGGACGAATTGTTGCAGGAGCGGGGCGTGTCCGGGGAAGAGCTCGACGGCATTCTCGTCACTCACGAACATTCCGACCATATTAAAGGATTGGGCGCTCTGGCGAGAAAGTACGATTTGCCGGTCTATGCGAATGAAGCGACTTGGGAAGCGTTAAACAAACATATTGGAGAAATTGCCGAGGAGAAGCGCATCGTCATGAATACGGGCGAAGCGCTCGATTTCGGCACGCTTCGCGTGGAATCGTACGGTATCTCGCATGATGCCGCCGAGCCTGTCGGGTATTGTTTCTACGACGGGGACGAGAAATTAAGCTTGGCGACAGATCTCGGCTATGTTAGCGAGAAAGTGAAGCAGGCGATTGAAGATTCCGACGTACTCGTGTTGGAAGCGAATCATGACATCGAAATGCTGCGGATGGGCAAATATCCTTGGAATATTAAGCGGCGGATTTTAGGCGATTTGGGGCATTTGTCCAACGAAACGGCGGGCGAAGCGTTGTGCGAATTGGCGACAGGCAACACGCGCCGCGTCTATCTCGCGCATTTAAGCCGGGAGCATAATATGATGGATTTAGCCAAGATGACGGTGCGCGATGTCATGGAGAGCAACGGATACTTTTTCAAAGATAGCGAATTGCAGCTAAGAGATACGTATTATGACCGGCCTACGCCATGGGATAAGGTGAGCGAGAAATAAATTGATCGAGTTCCGCCGCTTTCTCTTCGATTTCGCTGCGGGTCAATATTTGCTTCTCCACAAGCAGTTCGATGAGCGTGCTTAAGGCGAGCGTATTGCGGTAATGCTCTTCTTTCAGATCGGCCAGCTTGGCAACAAGGTCAACTTGCTCCATGGGCGAGAACATACGGGACATCCTAAACCCCTCCTTGGAATTTTGTGCGCGGTACGGCATGTACATATTAACAATTTTATGCTCTCATTTTTGTGGTATGATGAAAGGGTGAGAATGAATAGAATGCGAGGACAAGCGCCGGGATAAATTTGATTCGCGATATGGCATAAATCGAACGGCGATTGCTTAAAGATTTATGAGAGCTTAATCGCAAGAACCTAAGTTTGTCTATTAGAGGTTGTTCAAAAAGTCAACTTTTGATCACGAAGCGTGACTGTTGGCAGATTCGACTTCGAATCTTGCGTTCACCCTCGAAGAGCAAATGCTTACGAAGTATGTTTCCTCCGGAAACATTTGAGGTTCTCATGTAGGTTTTGCCTACACTGCGCTCCTCCTTCTTCGGGTTCTCGCAACCTTCTCGGTGCTGAAAAGCCGACTTTTTGAACACGTATTATTATTTATTGTAGGCAGTTGCAGGACAAAACATTCTTCCTTTTTGGGGATAAAAGAATATGATTTATGTAAGAGAAGCAGTGATGCGCAGCGCATCGAGGGGAGATGACCCGAGTGAGCTTGTTTGACGACGATTTTTATTCACCGAAATTGCCGCGCCGGATCGGATGGCGCAAACGAGGGTCACGTCGGGAACGGAGCATGTTTCACGGCCGGAGCCGCAGACGCTGGTCGACATGGCAAATATCCGTGTTCAGTTCGGTTTGCAGCGCCATTGCGGCCGTGCTGTTGTACAGCTGGATCGCGGATGTCCGCAGTCCGGAGCCCGCGCCGGTGCCCGCCGCGGCGATGATCACGGCGCCGCCGCAACATCAGCCTGTCATCGATCCGTACGACCGGATTCCGCTTGCGTCGGAGAAGGTGCGCCCCGCCGTCGTCAGCATCGTGAATAAACAAAAGGGAATGCGAAGCGGCCTGATGGCCGACGCCGGCTTGGGATCGGGCATTATTATTCAGAAAGACCGCGGCAAAGCGTTGATCGTGACGAACTATCATGTGATTGACGAGGCCGATGAATTGGAAGTGTCTTTGATTGACGGCACGCGCAAACCGGCCAAAGTGGTCGGGAAGGATCGAATTAGCGATATCGCCGTACTGGAAATCGACGACCAAGGCATCGATACGGTGGCGGAAATCGGCGATTCGGCGAAGCTTCGCATGGGGGAAACGGTGATCGCGATCGGCAACCCGCTGGGGCTGGGCGAGTCGTTGTCGTCCGGCATCATTAGCAAGACGCTGCAGATTGTTCCGATCTCGTTGAACGGAGACGGCGTGTACGATTGGGAGCAAGAGGTGATCCAGATCGACGCGGCCATCAATGAGGGCAACAGCGGCGGGGCGTTGATCGATCTGGAGGGACGCGTCATCGGCATTAACGCGATGAAAATCGCGGATATCGGGGTCGAAGGAATCGGATTCGCCTTGCCGATCAATTCGGTGATGGACATTGCCAACTCGCTCATTCGCGAGGGGCGGGTCATACGCCCGTATATCGGCGTGTACACGATCGATTTGAACAATCCGTACGCTCCGATCGAGGACGATATGCGCAAAAGCTTGAAGCTGCCTGCCGGCGTCAAAGACGGAGTGATCGTGCTGGAGGCGGTCGGCCCTTCGAAGAAGGCGGGACTCAAGCTGAACGATGTCATCGTCCGGCTGGACGACAAGGAGATCGGGAGCACGCTTGAGCTGCGTAAATATTTGTACGGAAGCAAGCGGGTAGGCGAGCCGATCGAGGTGACGTATTACCGCGCCGGGAAGATGTATACGGTGACGGTCGCGCTTGGCGATAAGCCCGAGGAATAGCGGAGCGGGGGGCGTGCGGCGGGCTGATGACCGTTTCGCCTCCGAAGTAAAGATGATTGTGCTATTGCTAAGATATAATAATGCGAGTTCAAAAAGTCGACTTTTCAGCACCGAGAAGGTTGCGAGAACCCGAAGCATATGCTTCCGAAGCGAGTTTTGCTACGCAAAACTTTCAGGAGGAGCGGAGTGTAGGCAAAACCTACATGAGAACCTCAAATGTCTCCGGAGGAAACATACTTCGTAAGCATATGCTCTTCAAGGGTGAACGCAAGATTCGATGTCGAGTCTGCTCCCAGTTCATCTTCGTGATCAAAAGGGGACTTTTTGAACAACCTCTAATAGTGAAAGTAGCAGCGGATAAGACATGTTTACGACAGGGAAAGAGGGACTTGGATGTACGTAGTTTGCAAAAATCATGTGGAACGGGCGATCGACCGCTTTGTCGAAGAGTTCGAGGATGCGCCGGATATTGTGGATTTGAAGGAAACGGAATTTTCGGACTGGGATCCTCCGGCCACCTGTGTGGAATGCGGCGAGAAAGCGGAGTTTTTGGTGGTGTAGGGGCTGAGGGTTGATGTGTTCTGTTTGCGGCATGCGGGTCGAATCGACCTCGCCATGTAGCGCCATGCGCGGGGAGATTCGTGCGGTACGGACTCGTCGGCGGGGGAGTTTGTAGGTTGCGACTGCCGCCCCGATGCGGGTCGGCGGACCCGGAGCTGCCGAGTCTTTGGTGATGGAACGAAAAGGCCTTATTTGAACCTTGAAAGTCCTTCATTTACGGTGAAAACGGCTTATGATGCAGATCTTGGGAACAAATGTGCTCTAATAGCGAATGCAAATTCCATATTAGGGTATATTGGTTCCCAATTTTTGCGTTTAGAGGGACGAATGGCCGGAAATAAGTTAAAATGGGGCGTAAATAAGGAATTATTGGTCCTTATTATGAATGAGGGCCGTACCGGAAAAGCTTTGGAATAGGATGGCATTGGACAGAATTGCCGGATGGGGCTTGGTTGCGTTTCCTTCCGGCCGATAATAGATTCGGAGTGGAAGGGAGAGACAATAATGTTGGTACAAATTATCGGCGTAGGCAAATTGAAGGAAAAATATTTGGTGCAGGGGATCGCGGAATACGCGAAAAGGCTTGCCCCGTATTTGAAGCTGCAAATCATCGAGGTGCCTGATGAGAAGGCGCCGGAGAACCTGAGCGATGCGGAGCTCGCTCAGGTGCGGGAGCGCGAGGGCGCCAAGCTGCTCGCGCATATCAAGGGCGATGCGCATGTCATCGCCCTCGCGATCGACGGCCAACTCTGGTCGAGCGAGGAGTTGGCCGCGCAATTGGACAAGCTCGGTACCTACGGTACGAGCCATGTCGTCTTCGTCATCGGCGGGTCCAACGGACTGTCCGATGACGTGCTGCGCCGCGCGCAGCAGCGCCTGTCGTTCGGCCGCATGACCTATCCGCATCAACTGATGCGGCTCATCCTGGCCGAACAAATCTACCGCGCGGTGAAGATCAACCGCGGGGAACCGTATCATCGCTAAAGGTAAAATATTAAGGGACTTCATCAAGTCCCTTAGGCTGTCTGTATGTGTTACATTTAGGCTGTCCAATACGGAAGGCTCCAGAGGAGCGATGCAATCCAATTGTTGTGTCGCCGACAGGCGGGCAAGCAAGGTGGCTGAATCTTTCTGCAATGCATCGATAGTAAAATCGAAGAGAAGATTGATTTTGGTAATTTGCCGCCCAACTCCTCTTGGAGCCTCTTTGGTGATGTGTATACTTTGAACCATTGATCGTAACAAAGCTTTTTGGTCATCTGCGTCCAGCCTAGATATTGCACCCTGAATTTGTGATAGCAGATTGTGGAATGCATCATAATCGACGGTCTTACTGTTCGTCTGAGTAATTTCTGCATCCAACTCTTCCAAGCGGTTCCGTAGTTGCTCTTGTCTCGCATGAGATTGTTTGAGATCATCCTTGAATATGGCAGTAAGTTCAGGATCATTCAAGATATTCTCTTTGATTTTTTGCAGATGCTTATTGTTTTTGTTGATTTCTTTAATGAGTGCCTGTTTCTCTTCCTTCAGAGGTACATCCGCATTCGACCGTATAGAATTGATCTTCTCAACCAGTTTATGAAGGATATCCGGTCGCGAAGATACTTTCTGAAATTCTTGGAGCACCTGTTCTTCGGCTATGTCCGCCCGAATCATATTGGAACTACAAACAGCTTTACCTTTGTTATGGAACTGTCCACATACATAATAACGGTAAGACTTGCCCCCTGCTCCTTTGGAACGTGCAGGAACCATGCCATGTCCACATTGAGGGCACTTGATTAAGCCGCTTAAGATATAAGGTTGATGGGAACGGGAAGGTTTGTAAGACCGTTGTTTTAGTTTCTTGTGGACGCTTTCCCAGAGTTCAGTTGAAATGATGGGTTCATGAACACCTTCTACTAGGATGAAAGCTTCATTTTTTCCTTTTCGTCTTTTCTCAGCCCAGTCTTTAACCTGGTTATAGCGTATTTTTCCAATGTAAATAGGATTATTCAGTATTGTTTTAATTGAGAACACACTAAAAGCCTTATCATTCTTAGTTCGATATCCTGTCTCGTTAAGACGCCGAGTTATTGCTTTGAAGCCGAGTCCTTGATTTGCATAATCAAAGATTTTTCGGACAATGACCGCCTCGCTATCATTTATTACGAGCTTTTTTTCAATATTGTTATATCCCAGAACCCTGCCTCCATTAAACTTCCCTTCTGTTGCTCTTTGATCCATGCCTAGTTTCACTCGTTCAACAATACTATTACGTTCGAGTTCCGCAAAAGAACAGGACATTTGGAATATAGTCCTACCAAAAGCTGTGGTTGTATCGAATTTTTCATTTAGACTAATGAGACTAACTTTATTTCTTTCAAGAGTTTCATATATTTTCAGGGAGTCCATCAATTTACGGGCTAATCTGTCGATTTTATAAATGATGACTACACCAAATTTTTGTTGATTCGAATCTTTCAAGAGACGATTCATTTGTGGGCGACCTGAAATGTTCTTACCGCTTGCACCTTCATCGATATACTCATCGATGATTTCGTAACCATTTAATTCTGCATATCTTTTGATCTCCGCAATCTGGGCAGAAACACTGTATCCTTCTTTGGCTTGTTCCTCCGTGCTTACACGGACATACATGACAGCTTTAAGTTTGGTCATCATTGTTCATCCTCCATAGAGTGTGGATTGTCGTAAAGGGCATTAATTTCTTTAACAAATGAAGTGCGAGAAACGAGCGGGAATTGATCAGGATGTTGTTCAGGAGCAAGATATAGACTTATAGCTCGAACTAACGGATGTGAAAGACGAGATATTTCATCTTTATATGTGTCTATTTCGCTAATGATCCTCCCGAGGCTAGAAGTGAATTCATTTTTTTCTAATGCATGATCTGTGTGAATATCGTGTAGTATACGCATTTGTCCATCATCAAAAAGTTGATAAATCATCGTTCCTAATCGTGACGCCTTTGATTTTTGAGCATTTGGATGAGTACCGAACGTTTTCTTTTCGGAATTACCAATCGGAATAGACTTAAAATTACTTTGGTAAAACTCATCTGTCAATGCATCAAAAGGTATTTGTAAATCATGTGTGAGTTTATGAATGACATAATATGATGGATTCTTAGAATTACCCCTTTCAATAGCAGTAATAGTCTGCGGAGTGATACCTAATCGTTCGCCCATCGCTTTGGTGGTGAATTCTTTATTAGGGGAGAGTTTCCTGACTTCTTCTCGGAAGAATCTAAGGCGTTCCCCAAGGGTACTTTTTTTTAAGTTGTAGAATTCGTATTCGGTTAAAATTCTGGAATGCATATCCTTCGCCCTTTCATTGAATAGTGGTTTTACTTTAATTATAAATCATGCTATCATTAAAAACAAACAAAATTGTCCTAACAAATATAATATATGGAGGTCGTTTTATGGAATTAAAAAAACTAATAACCGGTGTAGAATGGAAACATATAGACAACTATAGCATTGTTGACCAGTATCAAGAGAAACAAATAGCTTGTGATGATTTTGTTGAACAACTCGCATTGTTGCTAAATAAACCAAAAAGCATTAATCAAGATGAAAGTTAGTGATGTATGCAATTCTCTAATGAAAGTCCCTAGAATCATATTCATTTTTGAACATCTGGGAGGAAAAGGACATGAATGATTCAATTCTATTCAGTGTCGGTTTGCAACTAACAGATTCCGAAATTGGAAGAGTTGATTGGAACGATAACTTGACAAAGGTGTACTTCGAAAAAGGCACAAAATATATCTCGTATGGATACTATAAAGGCAATTCAGCACCGCGAATAAGGTATTACCCTGAACGCCAAGAGGTAACGGTAGAGGTCTCCATTCCGACATTCCTATACGGTTCAAATATCTATGATTATCAACCGAGCGATGCAAAATGGTTTATTACCTCGCTGACCGACTACCTTTCAGATGCATTTAAGATTGAAAGATCGAGATTGGATCTCATTGGGCAAGGAAAGGTGAAACGCTTGGATGTTTATAGACACTTCAGAGCCGCCGATAGTCTAATGTGCTATATTGACTATTTTAAGAAACAGCGAATCCCACAATACACTTGTGATGAGAAATACGACGGGAATGCAGTGTATTGGATTGCTCAAACAAGGAAAATAAAAATATACATCAAAATTGCTCACATGAAGTATCTGATGGCAAAAGGTAAAATGTTCTTTACTGAACAAGAGTTTAGATTAATGAAGGACATACTAAAGTTAGAAGTAACGTTGTCTTCTGACGATTTAGATAAACTTCATCCAAATCGAAACCTGTTTGAAATACTAACCTCCCCAAAGATTGATCATTTTATTTCAAGGGATGCACATCGTATTGGATTGTTCGATAACTTCAATGTCTATTCAAAAACAAAACTTATTGATCAGATTCATCGTCAGGACGACGGCGTTCTTACAAAGTCAGACAAACAGAAGGCTATCCACATGTTAGAGATTTATAACACATATGGATTAGACGAAGTCAATGAACATTATTCATCTTCTGTACTCGTAAAACTAAAGCAGAAGTTAAGGGCTATTGGTCTAAATCAATTTGCATATTCGACAACTGATCTACCACAATTACAGCCAACATTAATTAGGAAGGATAGGGCTGTTAGTGACTTGCTATTCTCCGAGATAAATAAATGTAGAATAAATGCTTGTGAATTTATTGCTTTATTGCCCGTTACAGCATCAAATTCGAGCAATATGAATTTGATGATACATAATGACGGTGAGTTAAGACTCTCATCGACAGATACAGTTCGAACAATGCAAAATGATTCGTTGACAAGAATTATGTTTAGAAAATATAAGCACATCATTTGTTAGATGTGATTGTATTCTTTAAGCAACATGGAGAAGAATGACTTGGCCCGCGAGCGAAAGCGAGCGGGCCACTATCATTCTTCTCGTTATTTGTACATTGCTTCTGTTATCCAGCTTTGATTCAATCGTAGTATACTTGAAACTGTACTGTCGCCCCTGATGAAGACAATGCTTGCAATACTTGCGGCGGTATTGCAACGACATATTCGCCGTCAACTACAGAGAGATCAACGACATAGGAGAAGAAGGGCAACGGTTCGGTAGATCGATACTCCAACCGCATATTAGCAAACCGAACACTAATCTCGATGTCGGAAATCGATACTCGTACCATTTGATCTCTTGCTGTGAATGTTATGTTAGACGGTAAATGCAATCCGGTATTGCCGACGAGAAGCTTCATAGTAGCGTTCTTTTGTCCAAATACACTAAGTGGACGGCTGAAGCTACTAAAAGCCAGCAGAAGGCGATTATCGGCTTGTGAGAGACTGAGAAGTAATTCCTTCATAAGACATTGAAATTTCTTGAAGGGTGTCTTCAAAAAGTCGGAGTGAATGTAGAGAATCCGTTGTCCTTTGTCGATCAGGAGTTTGAATGGACGGACAACGGAATCAGAGAATCGGAATAATTGTATACGAAAGCCCAGCAGCCTTTCCATGTGTCGAAAGAACCGTTGGAAGCGGGATTGTTTGTACTCCACTGTATCTGCTAAAAGCACAATCGTAAAGCATTCCTGTGTTGTTGTTGTAGTAGACTCAACCTCAATGAATTCTCCGGCCCAATTCTCACTGTTTGCTTCAACTGGCCTTACGATCAAGTGCGTCTCCGAATCCTTCTTTACAAAACCTGCACTGCGATTATCTCTACTCATATTGATCAAACCTCCATTTTGTTATTGTCTATATGACGAGCAAGTATAGTTTTAATCAGCCGCAGATGCTGATAGTTCTTTAACAGGCAAGCCTGCATTTGGGCGGCTTCATGAATGAGTAAACGAAGCTCTGCGTTTGCTTCTCCGCCGTCAAGATAAACATCTTGCAACATCTGGTCGATAAGCCTCTCGCATACGCTGATGTAGTGATGCATTTGATCAGCGATATTCACTAACTGCTCATACGTCTCCATGTACTGCTTTTTCATGTAATGATCCCTCTCTTTTATGATTTGAAAAAGAAACAGCGACCTACTGCAGTAAGCCGCTGTTGAAGCTGAATGATTATGAATAAAGAAGTTCAGTTTTTACAACAAGCCTTGCTCCTTCAAGGACACATAACTGTTTCCGCCAATGATGATGTGGTCCAAAAAGGATACTCCTAATATTTCTCCCGCCTCCATCAACCGTTTGCTTATCTGTACATCCTCCGGTGAAGGTCCTGGATCACCTGATGGGTGGTTATGTGCAGCGATAACGCTTGCACTAGCATATTTGATCGCTTGACGGAATAGCTCCCTAGGATGCACAATACTCGCATTTAGACTGCCGATTGAAATGGTCTCCTTGCGGATGACTTTATTCTTTGTATCTAAGAAAAGGCAAATGAAGTGTTCTCTTTTCAGATATCGCAGTTCCGGCATCACCAATTTGGCGGCGTCTTCAGGACTTCGGATAACCTGCCCTTCGCTAGAAGGCACGTTCAGCATATTGGCGAGCTTCAACGCCGAGATGATCTGTTTAGCACGACGTGGCCCAATGCCTTTGATTTGCATCAGTTCCTGTTCGGTAACATCCAGCAACTCTGCAATAGACTTGAACTGATTGAAGATGGCTTCAATTACATAACTGCTTGGTTTTTCGCACAGTGTATCAGCCAACAATACACGAAAGGATGACATATCATATGAATTCATAAGGGTAATTACCTCCTGATTGTAGTTTGAAATAGAAAGAGGGAGACACGATTCATGCCTCCCTCTTGTGCAATTGCAATGATTCAGTTAAACTGACTTCAACATCATTTTTCTTGGTCGCTTCTTTATTGAGCGGCCTTTTTCTTTTCACTCTCTTCAATTTGCAACTCAACCATGACGACTTTAGCTAGCCATTGTGCATAAGTTCTGCCGCATTCAGTTTCGAACGATGCGTTCTCGTCCAAAGTTTGCAATACAGCCTTCAATCGATCTCTTTTCTGTCTAAGCTCCAGAATTGTCTTCATCGGTGTTTTCACCTCCTTCCATGGAATTGACTTCCCGATCCTCAACGAGAATCACTGACAAGCTTGCGGCTGATGCACTTTGTAGGTGATCAATACTGTAACTTCTGCATTCCTTAGTGCCACGACTGAATACTCATTCTCATCCACCTGTACCGAGTAAATAAAGCTTTGCAGTTCATCACAAAACCCAAGAAATTTTTTACTATTGTTCTTCCGAAACGCTTCATAGTTCATTGATACCGTCCTCCTTTTTATCAATTTAGTTAGCCTTGGCGATACGCTTCTGGTGACGTTCGATCTGCTGGGGGAATTCCCGCCGAAAGTAAATCACAATCCAACGTGCGGCTGTTTGGTCATCAACGCCGTAGAAGCGGCGGCAATACGAATACAGCACATGTCCAGCCATCCGCACCTGACCATTCATCACGAGCTGTTTCAACAGCGTGGTCAGTTCTTCAGGCAACCCACGTTTTACAACCATGCCTAATCACCTCCTTTCAAGGACTCATGTGACCGTTAAAACCGAATGAAAGACAACACAAATAACCCGCTATAAAGCAAGCAGGCAGTTTCAGTGCTATATAATGTTGTCTACAGTCGCATCTGGATTAGCTGTGAATATACAAAGCAATCTTCTGGTGACGACTGAAGTACCAGCCTTCAGCTTCCAAATCACGAGCTATTGTGTCGTAATCAATGTATGTGGCCAGTGAAGCGGGTACAGTGCCATACATTCCGTCATCGACCATCTGCATGGCTACGTCGCTCAGTTCATCCACATCGTAGTAAACACTGTAATCACCGGAAGACAAGACACGAAACATGTCCTCGCGATTTCCAAGGCACTCACACAGTACTTCTACCAAGGAAGAATCGTACGCACTGAGGGATTGAACAAATGCATTCAATGCATACACATTCTCGTATTCACTCACATCAAATGGTGCTTCATAATCATGGATGGCATATTCCTCATCGCATCCCAGCACATCTCGAATGCATTCCTCCAGATGGTCATGATCCGTCGGCAGTTCAATCCATTCGCCGATAAGTTCTCCTTCGTTGTACTTCGCTACATTCGCTACATAAATGTTGATTTGCATATTGATCATCATCCTTTCCTGGTTTTTGAGACATGAGCAACAACGTCAGCGAAATCACAGCCTATAGAATTGCATTTGTATCACTCCTTTCCCTGGTTTGGACAAGCATCTCACCTTGTCTAAGACCTCCCTGTCAAGCACAACAAGCAGAAAACAAAAAAGGACTGCATTCCGCTGATCAACAGCAGAATGCAGTCCTTAGAAAGGGGTCGGGCATGAAACGGCGACCTCCCCCCATCAATAAGAAGTATGGGGGTACCCCGAGAAAATGTATCTCATTTTTTGCCTATATGGCCGATCTTTAGTTTTTCTTTTTCGCTTCCACAATGTTGATGAAATCACTCGCCAGACGATGGACAAATTTCACTTCTTGAAGTTCTCGTTCGCTGAGTAGTGCCCGGAGTGATTCAATGAGAACTTGTTTTTCCAGCACGTCATTCTCCATCGTTGCATGCGTAAAACGGAACACTTCAGCCGGTACAACGCCTAATGCTTCAACGATTTTTTCAAGCGTTTCAATCGAAATGTTTCGTTCCCCACGCTCCACATCACTTATGTAGCTGTATTGGAGACCGCATGCGTTCGCTAACGCCTCTTGCGTCATTTCCTTTTGCTTGCGAATATGTCGTATCTGCTCACCAACGAGCCGCTTAAAATCAGACATTCAATCACCTCTACCTATAAGGCTAGAGTTAAGAATGACAAATTATTATCCTATTAAAGTATAAATATATACAAATAAATTACCGATAAAGTTAAATGAAGATGTTTTTTAGGAGGGATATCGGTTGCGGATCGCACACAATATTCCAGCACTCAATACCTATAATCAACTCAATCGCAATTCAAGAGCCTCATCCAAAACGATGGAGAGGCTTTCATCCGGTCTGCGAATCAATCGGGCGGCAGATGATGCGGCAGGTCTCGCTATATCTCAGAAGATGCGGGCACAGATCAGAGGGCTTGCACTGGCCGAGCGAAACATCCAGGATGGAATCTCGTTGATTCAAACAGCCGAATCCGGCCTTGGAGATATTCAATCAAATATCCAACGAATGAATGAACTGGTGTTGCAAGCGGCGAATGGCACGTTAACGTCGTCCGACCGTCAGCAGATACAAAAGGAAATCGAACAGATCAAGCAAAGCATCGATTCGATTGCCAATAATACGACGTTCAACGGCATTCATTTACTCAATGTTTCAGATGCACCGCCAACTGGATACTCGGTTGTCAATTTGGCGAATGCGGCGAGCATTACCATTTTTGAAAAGTCCGGCAGTCATACCTACGAGGCAACCTTTTCGATTGCTGATTTGGTCGATGGAGTAAACTGGGCAACGCCTGCGACACCTCCAGTTTCCCCTGAACCGTATCAGTTTTCTGTTGATCTTGAAAACAATACGTTTACGACAAGGGCTGAAACTGGCGGATATGGCAACAACATTACTGCGGTCAGAGTCAATGGACTTCAAGGCTATGAAGAGACGGAAGTGTATGCAACAAAACTCATTTCTTATTCGGGAACGCCTTGGGATGATCATCCACCCGAAAATATATTAGGTGATGACTTATCCGATTGGCCGAACTTTGAGGACTACGGCGACGTTTGGACAGAAATCACCGTGCAGTTTGAAGCAAATATTGATCCAGATTCTTACCCTGTACCCGATCCATCTTCAAATGAAGTTATACTGCAAGTCGGTCCGAACAGCGGGGATACATTTACCGTTGAATTGACGGATGCGAGAACAACCGCTTTGGGATTAGCTGATGTGGCGGTTGATCCACCATCAAAAGCTCTTGAGGCGTTGGATAACATCCAAAATGCGATCAATACCGTATCATCGGACCGTGCCAAATTCGGAGCGGATCAGAATGCATTGGAGCACATTCATAACAACGTTACGAACTATGAGGAGAATCTATCAGCGGCAGAATCGAGAATTGCGGATGCGGATATGGCGAAGGAAGTCATGCATCTGACCCGCAATCAAATATTGACGCAAGCTTCACAAGCGATGCTGGCTCAAGCCAATGCGAGTATGCAACATGTACTCTCGTTACTGCCATAGAAACATACAGGGGGCGGCAATATGTATTGCATGAAATGCGGAAACAAAATGACGCAAGGCGATGACTTCTGCGATTCCTGTGGAAGTCCTTTTCATTTTCAACAACAAGTAAATCCGGGAGTGAACGTTACAGTCTCTGATGAGGAATTAGCGTGGTTTACAGGCAAACGATCCGAAGAATACGCTCAGATGTGGAAACAAAACCGTGCATGGAACTGGGCGGCTTTTTTCTTCGATGCTTATTGGTTGATGTATCGAAAAATGTATGTGTACTGCACGGTTTTTCTGGCAGTCTGGTTTGCTGTCATGATGCCACTCACATACGTCATCATGGAAAAGAGCGAATCCATATTTATCGGGTACACTTTCGTTTTGCTAATGTATGTCTTCGTCAAAATTTCACTTGGTTCTGTTGCCAACAAGCTGTACTTGCACCATGCAAGAAGAAAGATTTCACAGATTAAGCAGATTCCGTGGAAAGATGCATCGATGGAACGAGAGATCAGGCGGAAAGGCGGGACGAATCTGGCTCTGCCAATCATCGTTGTGTCCATCCCGTATATGGTCGTTTTGTTGATCGGTATATTCTATTTTGTCACTATGTATCAACACATGCAAAAAGCGGCGGAATACCTTCAGCAACAGAACCGCATCATGGAGACGAGTGAACATCTACTGGATACAACATCAAACGATGATCAAGCGACAATGGATGATCTTGAATGGGACGGCGATCAATGGGTACATATTTTATTGCTCGGTGGTGATCGGGATGATCTTCTGGCCTATACCGACAGTATCGTTGTAGCTTCCTTAGATACGGATCGAAAGAAAGCATATCTGTTTTCGATTCTTCGAGATACCTATGTTTCAATGCCTGGTCATGAAGGTGGCAGAATAAACGAATTCAAAACAAAGGGTGGCATTGACTTGGTCAAGCAGACAATTAAAGATTATACAGGTATATCTATCGATTACTATGTGTTTGCAGACTATGAGGGATTTATTAACTTGATTGATGCGATGGGCGGCATTGACTACGAAGTGGAAAAACCAATGGAGTATGCCCCTGAAGGAGAAGATCCGGAATACCATATTCAATTGGATGAAGGTTATCAGCATTTGGATGGACATGAAACGCTGCAATACGTTCGATTTCGAATGGATGCGATGGGCGATTATGCAAGAACCGAACGCCAACGCAATATTTTGGTTGCCATACTGGACAAGCTTAAGGATCATGCCTCCATGCCAACCATGTCTGATCTGATTCATTCGATGAGTTCATACGTGATAACGGATATTTCAATGGGTGATCTGTTACAGCTTAGTAAAGTCGCATTCCAACTGGACATAGATGACGTTGAGAGTATTCAGTTGCCGCCAATCGAACTCATTCGTGAGGTAGTAATCGATGATAAAAATGTAATCGCCGTTGATGAAGCCCAATTGCAAGAGTATGTGCAAAATGTGTTGCATGATCAATAGCCTCCAATGTCATTTCTGAGACAATCTACTTACTTTGAACGCCAACATTGATTCCAAGGTTAAGCATTTGGAAGCGAAGTCTTCGATCACTAACTATCTCAAATACAAAGCAGGTGATGAAACGTTGCAAAAATTTGTCCGTACCGTCAATACAAGTGACGCGTTCAAGATGAAACTCGATCATTTGGAGCGGGAATACAAAATTAAAATGCAGTCGATCAAGGAAGAGATTGCACAAAAAGAATCCGAACTCAGTAAGTACAATATGACAGGTGTCGGCGGTCAGCTTGGCGGCGGATTCCTCCGTGTAATCGGATGGGCTGTTGTCATTTTCAGCTTGCTAGTCTTCCTCATGGGATTTACGTTAGTGAGGACTGATGGCTCAGTTGCGATGGTGATCCTTTTCATTGCCGTCGTCATCTTGATCATTGGTATTGTCCTCATTGCCAAAGGAGCATCCATCCGCAATACAGCGTTGAGCAGACAACAAGAAGTGCAGGAATTGAGTCATTCATTGGAAACCGAGCTGGAACAATTGCGAGATGAAATGCAGAACATGGAACAGTACTATCAGGATGAAATGGTGAAGCAAAAGCTCTGGTATGAACAACATATGCTGAACCAACAAGAACTCCTTGAACAAGAAGTATCTGCGATTCGACAAGCCGATCCTGCCACTGCAAACATTGTAGATGATACAAAAGAATGTCCGCAATGTGCGGAGACGGTGAAAGCAAAAGCACGGATATGTCGATTTTGTCATTACGAGTTTGCGTGATTAGCAACTCCAAGGTATGATAGAGTATTTCACCAATGTGAATTGTGTTTTGACAGAATCCATTTCAATCGATAAAATAAAATATAAAAATTCGACATAATTTTCTGTGATACGACAAAGGCAAAGCTAATGAAAATTAGTGACGCAAAGCTAAAGGAGCTAAGGTGAATGTCCATTCACTATGCTAGCCAGTTACCGAAAGACAGGGATCATCATGCACTCCCATGCTTCGGCAAGGGAGTGTTTTTTATTTTTACAGCAATGGCAGGTGTCCTAGAATGGATAATCAGTTCAATAAATTGATATTTACGATATGGTGCGAAAGAAATCCGATGAAAGTTGCATTATGGATTGCAGTGGCCCTCCTCTTTTCATTAACGTTTCTATCGAAAGCATCGTGGATGATATTGCTTGAAGAAGTGTTGATGATGCTAGCTTTGGGATTCGTATTCAGGAGATGGTATGGACTTGCAATCATCAGTCTATTGCTAACGACAATGAATGTAGAGATGATAAATTCCGACTCATTTTCATTGACTCCCCACATATTAAGCTGGGCGTTGTTGTTCTTTTCGGGGTATGTTGTGGCACTGCTAATCAATATATCCCTGCTTGCTCGAAATCAGATGATCGAGCAGATCGAGACACTATTACACACTATGTATCTGAAGGACACTTATACATTCGAACATCTACATAAAGTCGCAAATTATGCCCGGCAGATGGCCAAGCAATTGAAGTTGGGCCGCAAGCAGTGCCGTTCTGTTTATTTGGGTGGATTACTGCACGATATCGGCAAACTTGGTATTCCGGATCATATCCTGCAAAAACCTGCGAAACTCACCAAAGAAGAATATGCCATCATGAAAGAACATCCTCACTATGGATATGAGTTACTTAAGCACAGCAAGCCACTTCAGAAAGAAAACATCCTCGACATGGTTCTGTTACATCATGAACGTTTTGACGGCAGTGGTTATCCGATGAAACTGAAACAGAACCAAATTCCGTTTTTGACTCGGATCATTTCAGTTGCAGATGCGTTTGACAGTATGACTTCAAGACGCAGATACAAAGACAAAAACGATATAACGTACGTTCTCAACGAATTCAATGATAAACGAGGAACGCAGTTTGATCCTGAGGTGACAGACCTCATGATAAAGATGATTGAAAATCAATGTTTGCAAACATAGAAAGAAGTGATGGTATGGCACGAATCATGGTTGTGGATGATTCCATGTTTATGCGAAGAATCCTAACCTCCATATTGACGGAAATCGGACATGAAGTGGTTGCTGAAGCAACGAACGGACAACATGCAATACAACTGTTCACAAACAACCCAATCGATCTCATCTTGATGGATATCACCATGCCGGAAAAAAGCGGGTTGTCTGCACTGAAAGAAATCAAGCAGATCGATGAGTCAGTCAAAGTTATCATGATATCCGCTATGGGACAACAATTTTTCATACAGGATGCCTTGTCTTCAGGGGCAGACGATTTTGTTGTTAAACCGTTTCAGAAGGACAGGGTGCAAGAAGCGGTGAATCGAGTGCTGAACAAACGCTGATCATCGTCAAGCAAGAACAAACTCAAAGAAAGGACAAGATTGAACATGGACATCGTGATAGGGGTAGCAACGGCAATCGCATGTTTGGTTGTGTTATGGCTGTTGTACTTGTATCATTCGAAGCGAATGAAGAAGAAAGATGCTGAGATCAATGAATTGCTGGTAGCGATAAAAAACCTGCAAGATAAATTGAAAGACAAGGAAAGAAGAAAGGCTTTTCGGGTCAAACTGCTCGAACACAAATGTACGATTGAGTTTGTAAACTTCGGTGATCCAGCATTAGAAAAATTATTACACAGAAAAAGCGAAGGAATCGTCAAGGATGTCAGCCGCACAGGAGTGAAGCTGGTTTGTCCGTTTGATTTGCCTGTCAGAAAAGACATTACGCTCATTCTGCAATTTATGATCCATGAGGAAGAATTCACTTTCAAAGGCAAGGTGGTACGCAAAGAGGAACACTCAGAAGAAATTACTTATGGCATCCGATTTATCGAAGTAAATGTGAAGGATCAACAACGATTGATTCAGGTATTGCAACAATTGGAACTGGAACGTAGAAAGTCGATTTAGTGACACACAAGTGAACTCGTCAAGGCCGCAAAGCGTTCATCCAGCCTTGACGAGTGGTTCTATGCTCCCACGCTATTTGAATGCCCAGCAATCTTTTGCTGGGCCTGCTAAGCGGCGAGCGTCGGGGTGCAGGGGATATTTTCCCTGCGTCTCCCCCATCGGGGGACGGAAGGGGGAATTCCTTTCAGGAGTGGTCGAACAAGATAAACTTATAATTTTCGCTTCACGCATGATCAAACTATTACTAACACAAAAAGAAGGTGAGTTCGTTGTCTATACGCTTTAAGTTAATCATCCCCATTTTATTGGTTGTCTTACTTCTGCTATCATCACTATCCATTCTATTTTATCAGCTCGTCAAACAGGAGATGCACCACAAGGAGCTTTCCACGATTGAGGTGGCTCGAATTGCGATGGAAAACAGCCTGACGTCAAGGGAAGTAGCAGAAGAGGTAATGGAACGGGAAATGATCGGTCAATCGGTTTTGGTCTCGTACATTGCCAGTCTTCCAAATACTGATTTTTCATTAATTTAACAACTAGCTGAATCCGCAAACATTGATGAGATTTGGATAGCGGATCAGACAGGTCATACCGTGCTGACCAATGCCGGTCAAGATATTACTTTTGATTTCGGTGCAGATCCTGAGGCACAAGCCTATGAATTCATGTCTCTCCTGGAGAATGATGCTACGACTGCCGTCACGCAATCCGCTCAGGAGCGGACGCTGGATCAACAAGTGTTTAAGTATGTTGGTGTGGGTGGTTGGAATGATCCTGCAATTATTCAAGTCGGTCGTGAAGGAAGTGCTTTGACGGAATTGGAACATCAAGTAGGCATTATTCCGATGGTGTCCGACTTGCAACAAAGTCTTCCGGACAATGTATTGTTTACAGCCATACTATCAGACACAGGATCAATCTCCTATTCTTCTGATGCAGAATATGCTAATCATGAAACATTCAATAGTTTTCTATCGAATGCCGCTGGTACAGATGAACGGACGATGGAGACAACGATTCACGGTGAACGAGCTACTCTGCACTATGGTAAATTGTCCAATGGACAGGCATTTGTTGTCGCGTTATCAGGCAACGTGCTTACCCAAATATTATCCATTACGGTTTGGGTGACGGTGATCGGAGCGGGTTTGCTTATTGTATTGATCTATTGGATTGTGCAAAGACAATTCAGACGCATTAAGCAGATGGAAGATGAAATGATTAACATCAGTAAAGGCGACGGCGATCTCACGCAACATATTCAGGTGACGACCAAGGATGAGCTGGGTTCGCTGGGTCGAGCATTCAATCAGTTTGTCGATCATATTCATGCGATTGTGAAACAGACCAAACAAGTTTCTAAAAGTAGCACGCAAAATGTAGAACAAATTTTAATGCAGTCTGAACAAACGGCAATCGTTTCGGGCGAAATCACTTCATCCGTCAGAGAAATTGCGAATAGTGCTTCCAGACAAGCCGCTGACGCAGAGAAATCGATACAAGCCGTACAAGGAGTGGCAGAAGAGATTCAGCATACTTATGATCAAGCGGAGAAGCTGGAATCGACACAACGCTCCATAAAAGAAAAGCAAGTAAATGGAGCAAGTGTCGTTCAAGCACTGGAAGAAAACATGCAGGTATATCAAAAGCAGTTTAATCAAGTATCGATAAACCTACGGCAGTTAATGGAGGATTTATCAGGGGTTTATGCGTTCGTCAATACGATCCAGGAAATCTCCAGTCAAACGAATCTGTTGGCTTTGAATGCGGCAATTGAAGCTTCACGGGCAGGTGAAGAAGGAAAAGGATTCTCAGTTGTGGCGACCGAAGTACGAAAACTGGCAGAGCAGTCCAATCGGGCATCAGAAAGTATCAAAGCCAACATGGAGAAGATTGCAACCTCCATGAACCAAACGGCGAATGAGTTAAACGAGTCCGAACAAGCCTTGAAGGAACAAATGACACAAGTCGAGCATACGTCGAAATCCTTCCATGAGATTGAAACATCTCTGGAAGGTATGATCCATTTGGTTGAGGAAGTCAGAGCCATATCAACTAGGTTAGCGAGTAGAAAAGATAATCTGGTAGCGTTCATGGAGTCCACTTCAGCAATCACTCAACAGACCGCATCAGGTGCAGAGGAAGTACTGGCAAGCGTAGAATCCCAATTGGATATGATCCAGCGTGTAGCGAGTAAGGCAGATGAACTGAATCGATCTATGCTTGATCTGATGGAAACGGTGGAACAGTTTAGAACGGATGACTAATCCAAAAGGAGCACCTGTCTGGGGTGCTCTTTGTATTCATAATGCGAACATTAATTTTTCCTAAGTGTTTCTACATGCTCGTTCAAGCGAAAGCCCATATCCCATACTGCTTGAAGTGATTCCTCCGAATTGAATACAGAACGACTAACTAATTTCGTTGCCTCACCAAGGTCGATGAATTCCATCGTCACTTCAGGTGAAAGTCATTTACTATGTTACAATTTTGCAATTTTCATGGTATATCAAAAACAGATTGCGTTTTGTTTTCATAAATGTCGATCCCCGATATTTGAGAACCGCATAAAAACCGGGGGTTTCTGCGGTTGGACAGGGTACTGAACGAAAATGTGATGATTATTGCTATTTCACTCCCAATAAGCATTAGAGCAGGAAATTGAATGGTAAATATAGAAGTTTAGTTCCTAAGTAGTAATTTGTCGAATAAACATGCGTTCGGTGACAATGTGTTGTCAGTGTATTAGGGGTAAGATCATAAGACCTGCATGTTACATATGAGGTGGAACTATGAAGATTATTAATAATATCGATTCACTGCTCGGCGATGATCTGAAACAAGAGATTGTTGAAGATTCCAAACTTTCTATTGCAGCATCATGTTTTTCGATCTATGCCTATGAGGCTCTGAAAGCAGAATTGGAGAAAGTGGATGAAATCCGTTTTATCTTTTCATCTCCAACATTTGTTGCCGATTCATTTAATAAAGAAAAGCGGGAATTTTATATCCCTAAACGGTCACGAGAGAGAAGTCTTTCCGGAACAGACTTCGAAATACGCCTGAAGAATGAGTTGACACTAAAGGCAGTAGCGAAGGAATGCAGTGATTGGATCAGACGGAAAGTGTCCTTCAGGTCGAACAAAACGAGTGGTTCGATGCCTGGGATGATGAATATTACTAAAGATCATGAACCTACTACATACACACCTATCGATGGTTTTACAACGGTTGATTTGGGATACGAGAAAGGCAATGCATTTGCAAATCTTTCACATAAATTAACGGATGCATCAGCAACGAAAATGTATATCGACTTGTTTGAACAAATATGGAACGACAAGACCAAACTTGAAGATGTAACGGATCAGGTTATCGATCACATCACAACCATCTATAGAGAAAATTCGCCGGAATTCATCTATTACGTTATCTTGTACAACATCTTTAATGAATTCCTATCGGATATTACCGAGGATATTTTGCCGAATGAAGCTACAGGATTCAAGGAGACGGAAATTTGGAAACGACTTTTCCATTTTCAGAAAGATGCGGTACTCGGGGGCATTAACAAGTTAGAGAAATTTAATGGTTGCATCCTTGCGGATAGCGTTGGTTTGGGGAAAACGTTCACCGCCTTGGGGATCATCAAGTATTATGAACTCCGAAACAAGTCTGTTCTGGTATTATGCCCGAAAAAATTAGCAGACAATTGGCTGACCTATACACAAAACGTGGAAAATAACATTCTTTATAAAGATCGATTGCGTTATGATGTGTTGTACCATACAGATATTTCGCGTGAGCGAGGAAGTACAAACGGGATTCCGCTGGATCGACTCAATTGGGGGAATTATGACCTGCTGGTAATTGATGAGTCGCATAACTTCCGCAATAATGAACCGAAGAAAGATAAAGAAAATCGCTATCAGAAACTGATGAGAAAAGTATTGAAGAGCGGTGTGAAGACCAAGGTTCTTATGCTTTCGGCAACGCCGGTGAACAACAAATTCACCGATCTCCGCAATCAGTTGGCCTTTGCTTATGAAGGGAATCCAGCAGAAATCAATAAAAAGTTGGGGTTGGATCGCGGAATTAACGACATATTCAAGCGGGCTCAATCGGCATTCAATGAATGGTCCAACCGGAATGTTGATGAACGAACAACGGAAACATTACTGGAAATGTTGGATTTCGATTTCTTTGAACTACTAGATAGTTTGACGATTGCCAGGTCCCGCAAACATATTCAGAAATATTATGATGCTGCCGAAATCGGTGAATTTCCAAACCGACTTCCTCCGATCTCCAAGTTTTGCGATCTAACGGATCGGAAAGACGTCATCGGATACAATGAAGTGTTTAGAGAACTATCCCGTATTAATCTCGGTATCTATGCACCGTTCAAATACATTCTATCAAGCCGAATGTCTTTTTACGAAGGTTTATATGATACCGTCGTTGAGAGTGGGAGTTTCAAACAAATGGATCGTGAAGGCAGTTTGCAAACGCTAATGCGTATTAATTTGCTGAAGCGATTGGAAAGCTCTGTTGAATCTTTTCGACTTACGCTTACCAAGATCATGACGAAAATCGAGCAAACACTTCAGATGATTGATCAGTTCGAACAAAATCAGGGAACGGATGAGGTGGGATACACCGATATCGACCAAGCAAATCTGGATGACGATAGTTGGCTTGATGATGAATACAGTATTGGAGATGCGATTAAAATCAACCTGTCGGACATGGACATCCTCCGATGGAAGGAAGATTTGACCGAAGACTTTCATACCTTAAATGGCTTGTTACTAGAGATGAATAAAGTAACGCCGGAACATGACCAAAAGCTCAATACGTTGAAAAGTCTCATTGATCATAAGATACGGAATCCGATCAATCCAGACAATCGGAAGATCATTATTTTCAGTGCCTTTACGGATACGGCGTCTTACATTTATCAACATCTATCGGGGTATGTCGATGAACAATATCACATCAAGACAGCGATGATCATCGGGGATGCCAATAAAAATACAGCAGGACTTCGCAATGAGATGCACACGCTCTTAACCTGTTTTTCACCGCAATCCAAGGAGAAACATGTCACGATGCCGCATATCAAAGGAGAGATTGACCTGTTAATTGCATCCGATTGTATCTCTGAGGGTCAGAATCTGCAAGATTGCGACTATCTCATTAATTACGATATTCATTGGAATCCTGTTCGAGTCATTCAACGATTTGGACGGATTGATCGGATCGGTTCTCAGAATAAGGAGATTCAGATGGTCAATTTCTGGCCGAATATGACATTAGATGAATATATTCGTCTGAAAGAACGCGTGGAAAGTCGCATGATCATTATGGATATGACCGCAACAGGTGAGGATAATGTGTTATCCAATGAATCTAGCGACTTGAAATATCGCAAACAACAATTGCAACGATTGCAAAAGGAAGTTGTCGATTTGGACGATATGAATACGGGCGTATCTATCACCGATTTAGGACTAAATGATTTCCGGATGGATCTGGTCAATTATGTAAAGGAGAATGGAGAACTCGACACCGTTCCGAACGGGCTGCATACCGTTGTGAAAGCGGATCGAGGCAAAGACGTTCATCCCGGGGTCATCTTCGTGTTACGCAACATAAACGAAGAGTTGAACAAGGACCAACAAAACCGCCTTCATCCATTCTACCTCGTCTACATGGGAGAACAAGGAGATGTACGGATGAATCATCTCGACGTTAAGAAGACGATGGATATTTTGCGAGCGATATGCAGAGGGGAATCTGAGCCGATCTACGACGCTTGCAATAGCTTCAATGAAGAAACACATGACGGAAGGGATATGGAGAAGTACTCTTTGTTACTGGAAGACACCATCCGTTCGATCGTCCAAGTCAAGGAAGAGAGCGATATCGACAGTCTCTTTTCCCCAGGCGGTACAACTTCATTGTTGGATACGATCAAAGGATTAGAAGATTTTGAACTCATCTCTTTTGTTGTAATCAAAGAGGTGAATTCGTGATGATGCAGTTACCGTCCAATACCTTGTTCAACAGGAAAATTCCCAAGAACAAGTTTTATGAAAAGCTTCATGCCAATCAGCGGCTGAAGGACAAATTTGTTCATCAAGTGGAATCGATCACGTGGAAACACAAATTGTCCAAGGAGACCATTCGCCTGGAGCCAAGAGACGACATCGTCGAGATTCAAATATTTGAAATCCGGCTTAAGCAGAAATCGGACGTGCATGACATTTTGAAACGGATTGATCAAGCGATCCCGTATCCGATTTTACATATCCTGCTTATTGAAGACGATGTCAAACTGGCCATAGCTTATAAAGAGAAGCATAAACAAGATGAGCACAAATACGTTGTCCGGTCTTATTATGAATCGGAATGGCAACCCGCCCAATCCATACAATTTCAAGTTATACAAGGTCTGGATTTGAAAGCAGTATATGAAAATATGATTCGTCAATTATTGACGATTGAAGCGAAACCGAGCGATGAGCTTCAAGTGTCATTGGAACGACAGGAACAGATCGAACAATTATCCAAAGCGTGTGATAAACTGAAGAAGAGCATGCTGCGGGAGAAACAATTCGATAGAAAAGTGGCACTCAACATCGAACTTCAGAAGAAGCAAAAAGAACTGGATCGATTGCTTGAAGAGAATAAGGAGGGGACATCGAATCATGAATAAATTAACTATGAAATCGATGGATTTGACCGAAAAGAATATTGAAAAGATCGCTGAATTGTTTCCAAACGTTATTACAGAAGCAAGAGACGAGGACGGAACGTTGAAGCGGGCCGTTGACTTTGATCTGCTCAAACAAGAGCTGTCTGACATCCTTGTCGAAGGAGATAAGGAGCGTTATCAACTCACATGGCCGGGCAAGAAACAAGCCATTATTAACGCCAATACACCCATCGATAAAACCTTGCGTCCTGTGCAGGAAGACAGCGTTGATTGGGAGAATACACAGAATCTTTACATAGAAGGCGACAACCTTGACGTCTTGAAACTTCTACAAGAATCGTATTTGAATAAGGTGAAGTGTATTTATATCGACCCGCCTTATAATACGGGAAACGATTTTATTTACAAGGATGATTTTCGGGAGTCTACCGATGAATATTTAGAAGAATCAGGACAAAAAGATGCGGATGGAATTCGACTTTTTCAAAATACAGAGTCGAATGGAAGATTCCATAGTGATTGGTTAACAATGATGTACTCAAGATTGAAAATTACAAGGAATTTATTAAAAGATGATGGTGTTATATTTATTAGTATAGATGATGGTGAGTTAGATAATATAAAAAAAGTCTGTTGTGAAGTATTTGGAGAAGAGAACTTTCTCGGTATATTTATTTGGAAAAGCAGGCAGATCGTTGATAGTCGAAATAAGTCTAGGCTATCAGTTGATCATGAATACGTTCTTATTTTTTGCAAAAACATAGAAAATTTTAGACTGTTAGGAAAATCCATAGATTCTACTAAGTATTCGAATCCTGATAATGATCCCAGAGGTCCTTGGATGAGTAATAGTATACTAGGTCTAGCTAATTCAACTCAAAGGCCTAATCTGCACTACAATATTACTGATCCAAAAACTGGATTGGAATATACACCCCCTGAAGATAGTGGGTGGAGATACTCAAAAGAAACAATGCGAGAGAAAATATTAGAGGGAAGAATTATTTTTCCAAATAAGGCAGATGGAAGGCCACGTGAGAAGAAATATATATCTGAATTAAGTAGTCAGTTTACCGGTATTTCCTCTATTCTATTAGAAGAAGATGTGGGATTTACCCTAAATGGAAGCAGGGAAGTGCGTGGATTATTGGATGGTAAATATTTTGATTTTCCAAAACCGGTTTCGTTAGTAAAAAGTCTATTAAATCAATGCGAAAATAACGAGATGGTTGTGCTGGACTTCTTCTCAGGATCTGCTACCACCGCCCACGCAGTCATGCAACTAAATGCCGAAGATGGCGGGAACCGCAAATACATCATGGTTCAACTTCCGGAGGAGACGGAAGAAAATTCAGAAGCCTACAAAGCGGGATACAAAAATATCTGCGAAATCGGCAAAGAACGCATTCGCCGTGCAGCCAAGAAGATCAAAGAGGAGACGGGTGCAGACATTGACTATGGTTTTCGCGTGTACCGCTTAGATTCCTCCAACATGAAAGACGTCTACTATACTCCGGACAAACTGGGACAAGCTGTACTGGATGATCTGGCCTCCAACATTAAAGAAGACCGAACAAGCGAAGATTTACTAACCCAAGTCATGCTGGAATGCGGATTAGAACTGTCACTCCCAATGGAAACGAAACAAATCGACGGACGATCGGTTCATTATGTAGCGGGGAATTCGTTGGTTGCATGCTTTGACGATGACATTCCAGAATCGTTAATCGAGGAAATTGCTAAGGATGAACCTTTGCGAGTCGTATTCCGAGACCGTTCTTTTGCCGATGATTCCGCAAGAATTAATGTAGAGGAACGATTCAAGATGCTGTCTCCAAATACAGAAATTCAAGTGTTGTAAGGGTGGTGAGACAAGTTGAAGATTAAATTCAAACATCAATCGTTCCAACAACATGCTGTACAGAGCATCGTGGATTGTTTCAAAGGACAGCCAAATGAGCAATCTCGATTTACACTGGATAAAGGGAAAAGGCAAAAATATGAACAAGGAAAGCTCGATTTTGAAGCGGGACAAGAATTGCTGGATGTCGGGTTTCGTAATCATAAAATTCAATTGATCGAGCAAGACATCTTGGCGAACATTCAAGCGGTTCAAAGAAGTAACGGTTTGAAGCAGTCCGAGCGTCTTGAAGGAAAATACAACCTAACGATAGAGATGGAGACCGGGACGGGCAAGACGTATACGTATATCCGTACCATGTACGAGCTATATCAAAAGTACGGTTGGAGCAAGTTTATTGTCGTTGTTCCTTCCATTGCCATTCGCGAAGGGGTGTTGAAGTCATTTCAGATGACGGAAGACCACTTCATGAACGAATACGGCACGAAAGCCCGTTATTTCGTATATAACTCCAAACAGTTGCATCACATCGACAAATTTGCCAGCGATGCGGGCATTAACGTGATGATTATTAATTCGCAAGCGTTCAATTCCAGAGGGAAGGACGCCAGACGGATTTATTGTACAAGAAAACCCCCAGTTCGACTGGGGGTTCAGGAAAGCTTATAGCTATGAGTAAAAATCCCTTGACCTTCATGATAAAATGGTAGCCGGTCTGCCAACCGCTACAAAGAGATCAAGGAG
>NZ_CAKKLI010000033.1:0-54003 GCF_918697855.1 Paenibacillus sp. CECT 9249
GCTTGCGCGAACAGGCTCACGCTATATGGAGGCATCCTTTTCCTTTTCTGTGATACGGACATTATATTCGTCAATCCCTGGACAGGCAATACCGTCAGCTTTCGGGCATTATGCTTCAGCGTAAACAAAATTGGTTTTATGAGCTATTAAAGGAGATTGAATCAGAAGTATAGTTGGAAAACAAAATTAGGATTTATTGCTCTTGTTCATTACGGAAAACCAGCTAATATCTTGACGAGGGATTAGCTGGTTTTATCACTTTTCAACTTATTCATCCGGTTGTTTCGACTTCAGGCTTTGTTATCCCCCTACTTCCAATTCAAGCAAATACCGTTTCATATCCAAGCCGCCGCGGTATCCTGTGATCGCTCCGTTCTTACCGACGACGCGATGACAGGGCACCGCGATCAGCACCGGATTGGCGGCGATGGCCGAGCCGACGGCACGAACCGCTTTCGGACTTTGAACGATCCGTGCGATATCGGAATACGAGCAAGTATGTCCATACGGAATCCGCTTCAGCGCTTCCCACACCTTCTCTTGAAAACTTGTGCCTCTCATATCGATCGGGATGGTGAAGCTTTGACGCTTCCCTTCAAAATATTCCAGCAGTTCATTCATATAAGGCCTCAGCGCCTCATCATTTCTCCTAAATGCCGCTGATGGAAACCGGTGTCGCAGTGCGATTCGCATTTCCTCATCGGTTTGCCCGGGCGATCCTACATAGCAAAGTCCCATCTCCGTTACGGCTGCGTGCAAATTCCAGCAATCGTATTCCAGTACCGCCCATTCAATCATTTGCGTTTCCATCATGATTCCTCCGATCCTCTCGATAACTAGACGGGGTTACGCCAAGCTTTTTTTTAAACAATGTAATAAAATACGGCGTGCTCGAAAAACCGACCTGCATTCCGATCTCGGCAACCGATTGATTGGTTGTTTGCAGCAAGTCGGCGGCTTTATTCAACCGAACTTGCCGGATATATTCGGCAGGCGAAAAGCCTTTCACCTTTTTGAACATTCGTTGCAAGTGAAACGGGCTGCCATGCGAAATATCCGCTAACATATTCAAAGTAAGAGGCTCGTCATAATGCAGGTCGATCCATTCGACAACTTGTTCGATCCACTCTTCTGTCGGCAATTGCAATCCGTCGGGCTTGCAACGCTTGCACGGTCTGAAATGTTCCTTCAAAGCGACATAAGCATTGGGAAAGATCCGAACATTATCCGGATTTGGAACTTTCGATTTGCAGGATGGGCGGCAAAAAATTCCGGTCGTTCGCACACCGTACAAAAATGCGTCGTCATAAGCCGGATCGCATTCCACAATGGCCTTCCAATACTCATCGGGTATGTTCGTTTTTTTCGAATCCACCGCATCACCTCCTCTGTTAGGATACACCCAAACCGTTGATATTCCAACATTTCAACAATATAATAGCAAGATATCGTAATTCATAACTCGAAGAATGCGCGTTGCTTGAATATCGAATCCGTCCGCCTTGCTTTATTTCTTTGCGTATTTCCCTTAAAAAAAGTGACGTAATAAATATTATGTTAATAATTTTATATTACAAACCGACAAATATGGACATCGATAACAAATAGCAGTAAAAACTGACGCTACATTGCTCACATCCAATTTTATGACTAATGTACCTCCGTTTTCTACCGATAATTCTGTACTCTTTCCCCATGGGCGCATTTTTCGAAGACATTTACTGTAGAAAATACCGATAATTCGAAACTTATCCAAATATCATTGAAATTAGAAGTAGATTTTGGCGTTAACCTCACGTTACTGTAATAGCATTAGAAACAGTATACATAATATTGATTATGTATACTGTTTCAACTCTACTGCATACGGACTCTCATCTTCCATCGGAACCGAAACGAATCCGGTCATCATCCCGTTGTCAAAGATGCAGCGATGATCGTAATAATGGCGATCCTGCAGCATCACCGGCAAGAACGCCGGCACATTGTCCGCGATCCCTTTATTGTCGGGATGCATAATCCAGGACAGCTCCTTCCAGTCGAGAATGCCTTCCTCCGTATTGAGCGGCGTCTCGACACGGACGGTAGACGGCAACTCTGCCGTATAAGCGTACATCCCCCCGCTAGGTTGTCCGTCGACGGTCCAACTGACAATCCCTTTATAGCTTACGTCTTGCCTCTGCAATCGGATGCCCGTTTCCTCGAGCACTTCGCGAATGACGCTTTCTGTCGGCGATTCTCCCGGCTCCAATTTGCCGCCAACGCCGTTCCATTTGCCCATCCATGCCGGCGCATTGCGGTTGAGGAGCAGAATGCGATCGTCTTGCTTAATGAAACAAATCGTGTATTTGAGCAATGTCTCCCTCTCCCTCTTCCTCTTGCTTGTTGACGTAAATTCAGCGATTAACCGACTTTTTCCTATGTAACGTCTATCTTCGCTCCCAAATATTGATCCATTCTATTCTACCATAATCTCCGCTTCGATACGGTCGCCATGGCTGCGCGGCTGCGAAACAACGAGAAATTCGATCGTCTCCTCTGAGCGGTTCATCATTTGATGCGGCACGTTCGGAGCGACTTCAATCCCTTCCCGCGCGCGGATTTCATAGATTTTCCCGTCTACCTCCATCGTCGCGACACCGTCCAGCACGAAAAAAAATTGCCGCGACTTCGTATGATAGTGCCGCACTTCCTCCGTTTGCGGCGGCATGTTTTCATAGATCACGCTTAAATTGGCGTCCTTCACCAAATGCCAACCGTCACACATGTTTCCCCACCGGTAATGTTCAGCGTTGTTTTTATGTACGATCATTCTACAACTCTCCTTTGAAAGATATAATATTCATCAATTTATTTGTTGCTTAAGCCATTTTCTACGAACGAACCCGATTACGATTAATAGAAGAGGCAATAAGATTAATATCGAAAGCGAATAAATGAAACCGTTAACCGAAAAAAAGCGAATCAAATGCTGCAGACTCGGGCTGACCCAGACGGCAACGGCGGTGAGCAACAATCCGAACGGCAACACGACGGGACGATAATCGGAAAGGCGCAAACATTGCGCTGTGCCGAGCGCGAGAGCGTAAAACCATAACGTGATTTGCAAAAAGCCTCCCAACATCCAAAGCACCATAACCATGGCCTCCACATGCTCGAAAAATTCCGCAAAGCTGATAAACCGGGAGGCGATGAAGACCGGGAAGGTCATATTGCCCGTCATATCGCCGAACAGCAATAAACAAGTAATATTCGTAATGATCATCGTAACGGTCATCGCAGCGACAGGGATGATCGCATAGCGTATTTTGCGTTCCTTCTTCTTGACATATGGAACGAAAAACGTAAGAATCAGAAATTCCATAAACCATGCATGCGGCGTAATCGAGCCTTTTATGGACGGCATGAGGCCGCGTTCGAATGCCGGAAGCATATTGTCGATATTCATACTCGGAATCAAGAAAATCGAAATCGCTAGCACAAAAAAAACGAAGACGGGAGCTACAATCGTTGCGAATCTTCCCAGCACTTCCACGCCGCCGCGCACGGCAATCGCGCTGACTAACACAATACAGCCCATCACGACGGAAATAGGCGTCAACACAAGCGATGTACCGACGATAAACTCACCATATTCCCTAAGAATTAAACTGCACGTGTGCAGTATAAACAAGAGCAACACGATATTGACCGCACTGCCAAGGAAACGGCCTAAAATGAGTTGGCTCTGTTCGACGATGGTACGGTTCGGATACAGTAGATTAAGCGTCCAGACAAGACAAACGGCGGCAAATCCGCTGATCGAGCCCCAAACCGGCGACAACCATACATCTTGATGGGCGTCGCGTGCGGACAGGGCCGGTACGATTAGGATCGCCGTCGCCCCGATCATAAGATACATAATCAAAATCAGTTGCAGGCCGGATATTTTCCCTTTTTCGATCATGATTGGAACAGGGCCCCTTTAGCTAATATTGAAAAAATTCAGGAACGGCTTGTAAATGAATTCGATGATGTCGTTGAGCGACAGAATGTCCGGGAAAAAAATGATTGAAATCGACAAACACCATCCCAGCGCCGACAAGGCAACAAAGACAATCTTCTCTTTTTTCATTTTCGGCGACATGTTCGGCCATTCGTACACCGTCGCGATGAACACGATGATGGAGACTCCTGCGGCTAATAGCCATTTCATGCGAATATCACTCCACTTGGTCCGTTTCCTTCATATTCTCCATATTTTTCCCCACCATTCCGATACGCAGCACTTTCACCTTCGGCTCCACGTTCACTCGGATTTGAGGGAAAATTTCTTTCCAACGCCGTTCGTTTTTTTCCCATTCCATCGGATATTTGCGGCGAAATTCCTTGGCAAAACCGAAAATATCCGCATCCAGCTCGTCTTGGGCGATTCGAAGGGCCAACTCAATCCGTTTGCGGACATCGTCGCCAATCGCTCGTTCGGCCAGCTTGACCTGTTCGACCTTCGTAATATCTTGTTCGGACGTATTTTGAACAATATCGCCTTCCATCTCAATTTTCGCCGTTATGCTCCACTCATTTCCTCGAACAAGCGGTACCAGATCGGTTTTGTTATGAGCTAAACGAAAGGAGATCAAGCCTTTCTCTTGTTCGGAATCTACCGTTATAATGGATGTTTTGATTTCGTCTCGCAGCCACATGACGCCTCGGGTCGCCGTTCGATCGATCCAGCCTGCGTACTTTCCTTCTTCCAGCACGTCCGTACCGCGAATCGTGGGCACTTTCCCTTTGCCGTCGCGATCGCGAAGTTCGATTCTCGGCAGAAACGCAGCTTCGGACTTTTCGTTCAATAGCTGCATGATTTCGTTTAACGTGACCGTTAAGCCCGTCCTGTTCTTGGTCATTTCTCGCAATACTTCGGAACTGTCCCGTTCCAAGACGGTATTCATATCCAATATTTTCATCGCGTCTCCTTTGCTTGCGAAAACGTACGAGTGTTCGCGCGTTCCCGGATGCCGAAGCAGGAAATCGATATGATCTTTTATTCCGGCTTTCACTGTTTTTTCGCCGAAAATGAATACTTTATTATGTCCCCAGAATACTTTGCGCGGGAGCTGTTCTTGCAAATTGGCGGCCGCATCGGCGAGCGAAATGCCTTTGGCGGCGATCACGACCGTATTCTGGGGGCCGCCGCTGCTGCTTTGCTGCTCCAATTGCGTCTGGCTGCCTCCCGACGCTTGACCTTGCTTGGACACATAGATTTGAACGGCTAATTTGACCTGGTTGTTATCCGTTATATCGATTGCCGTTGCCGTAATGATGGCCAGATCGTTGAGCTCCGTTCTGTCCCAGCAGCCGGTTAGGAACAATGAGGTGACGATGCATAATAGCGCGGCGCGAAATGGAGCCTTTCTCGGCATGTTGGAGAACGACGGCAAGACGTATTTTTGAGCGGTCCCCCTTTCGTACTGCATACGTCAATCGCCCCCTCTGCCCGGACCAGGCCGTTGTCCGGGACTTTGCCTGAATTTATTCCATTTGCCGGTAAAGTGCGGACGCGTATTTCGCATCCAAAACGGCGAGCGAACAAGTACGTCTTTGAGGCCGGCAAATTTGAGCGGCGCAACGGGCTCCAAATACGGGACTCCGAATGAACGAAGCGTCAATAAATGAGTGAGCATGAGTATGAAACCGAGCAATAAACCGAACAAGCCGAGACTGCCGGAAAGAAACATAATCGGGAACCGCAACAATCGCATCGCAGTTCCTAATGCGTATTGGGGAATCATAAAGGAAGCGATGCCTGTAATCGCCACCACCATGACCATGGGGGTCGACACAAGACCCGCAGATATCGCCGCTTGTCCGATAACCAAGGCGCCGACGATGCTGACCGCCGCTCCAACCTGCTTCGGAAGCCGGATGCCCGCTTCGCGCAGCGCCTCGAACGTAATTTCCATCAATAGCGCCTCGATCAAAGCCGGAAACGGAACCTGTTCCCTCGATTCGGCCATCGTAAGCAATAGCTTGGTCGGTATCATCTCTTGGTGGAACGAGACGACGGCAACGTAAAACGAGGGCCCGAACAACGCAATAGCGAGAAATAAATAACGAAGCCATCGAATGGCCGTGCTGATCAAATAACGTTGATAATACTCCTCGGCGGATTGGAGCAAAGAAAAAAACGTGATCGGCGCAATGATCGAGATCGGAGTTCCGTCCACGAGAATGACGATCCGTCCTTCCAATAAATTCGCGCATGCAACGTCTGGCCGTTCCGTCGTTAACACTTGCGGGAAAGGAGAACCAGGATGATCCTCAATCAATTCCTCAATATATCCGCTTTCCAGAATGCCGTCCACGTTGATCCGTTCGAGCCTGTTGACCACTTCGGTAACGAGCGCAGGATCGACAATATCCTCGATATACGCCACGACGACTTTCGTATTGGAATATAACCCGATATTCATCGACTTCAGCTTTAATTGCGACGTTTTTAATTTACGGCGCAGCATGGAAGTATTGACCCGCAGCGTTTCCACAAATCCTTCTCTCGGCCCGCGAACGACCGCTTCGGCGGTCGGTTCTTCAATGTTCCGCTTCTCCCACTTCGATATTCCGATCGACAAGGCTTGTTGTTCCCCGTCGACGATCAATAACGCATTGCCGCCGTTTACTTCTTCGCTCGCTTTGGCGACCGTGCCGACCGCAGCGATCGCAGAATGTGAAATGTGAAGGCGAATGTTCGCCAAGCTAAGATCGGATCCGTCTTCCCGTATTAATGGCAATATGACTTGTTTATCGATCGCATCGTTATCCGTAATTCCGTCAATATAGACGAGAATCGCCCGTTTTCTGCCGGCAATCAGAAATTGGTAATAAATGACGTCCGAACAATCTTGATAAATGCTTTGCAACAAGCGCAAGTTTTCATTGCAATCGGCCGAAAGCGGTACTTGCTGTTGAAGAAATCCCATATGAAATCACCTGTGCCTTGTTAATAAATCTCATTATTAACAAAATACGGGCTTCTATACGGCGGATCACGTTCATTCGATCATTCCGGCACCAGCACTTCGAGATTTCGAATCGCTTCTTCTTTTTGCCGATCCGAGACATGCGTATAAATCGTCGTCGTTTGAATGGAGGCATGACCAAGCAATTCCTGCACCGTGCGCAAGTCCGTCCCGTTTTTGAGCAATAAGGTGGCGAAGGAGTGCCTTAACTTATGGCTGGATAACGAGCGGCGGCCTGTCCGGTATTTTTGCTCAAACGCCGCGAACGTTTGCGATGCGATCAATTGAATATTGCGGACGGACAACCTCCTTCCCTTTTGGGAAATGAAAAAGGCATCCTCCCTTTTGCTTCCCGGTTGCCTGCGTTCTTCCATCGCAAGCCGCAGCATTTCATCGACCCGATCCGGCACAGGCAGCGTCCTCCACTTCCGCCCTTTGCCGAATACATTCAAAGTCTTCCGCTGCGGATGATAATCGGACAAGTTCAGGCGATGAACTTCGCCGACGCGCAACCCCATATAGGCCATGAGCAAGAAGACCGCCAGATTGCGGGTCCGGTACTTCCCTTCGATCGATTGCAAAAAAGCGAAAATTTCCCGTTCATCCAAATAGACGAGCGACCGGTTCTTTTCCGTTTTCGACTTTTTGACCGCGGCCGCGGGATTGGCATCCAACATCTCCAATTCCATCAACGCTTTGAAAAAACATTGGATCGAACTATGTTTACGGTTTCGCGTCGTATCGGAAACGCCGCTTTCCCGTACGGACGATAAATAGGACATGACATTGAGTTTGCTTACTTGCGAGAGCTGCTTCCCGTCGATAAAGCGCAAAAAATGTCGGATATCTCCTAAATAACAAGTTTGCGTAAATTTCGTATACCCGGCATCTTTCATCCAAATGACGAAAGCTTCCAATTCGCTCTCGTACCGTTCAAGCTGCATATTCATGTTGTATTCGCCTCTTCGTTCTTTTCGTTTCTCCGTTCATGAAGCGGGACATTCCCTTCGCCGATCGTAAAAATCGATTACAATCGAAACTGCATATAATTTATATTATACGCAGTTTTTTTGTCAAAGGGAAGGTTTACGACTTTGCCGGCAAGAAAAACGCAAAAACATCCTCTTGACGAGGATGTTTCACGTTCATTCCTGTTTATTGCTTGGCGGCGTCTGCCGAAACATGCCACGTTACGCCGAATCGATCCGTCACCTGTCCGTAGGACGGGCTCCAGAACGTTTCTTGCAGCTCCATGACGACCTTGCCGCCGTCTCGCAACGATTCATATACATTCCTTGCCGTTTCTGCGTCGCTCACCGCAATCGAGACGGTCACCTGAGATCCGATCTGGTACGATGTTTCATGCGGTCCCGGGAACGTATCGGATATCATGAGATCGGTATCCCCGACCTTTAACAGCGCATGCATAACGCGAGACTTCACCTCTTCCGGAATCTCGAAACCCGGGTTATCCGGCATGTCTCCGAATGACTGCATCGCTACGACTTGCGCGCCCAACGCTTTTTCGTAAAACGACACCGCTTCGCGTCCGTTCCCGTTGAAAACCAAATAAGGGTTTAATCCTTTAATCATTACATCCACCTCAATTCTTCTTTTTTATTATTATGACACGAAATAAACCGGATCATTTCTTATCGATTGCTATGTTCGAACATCCGATTGAGGAAGCGGTCCATCAGCAGCGGCAAAGAAATGAGAATCGGCGGATCGTCCAGCCTTGGACCGTATAGCGTCAATTGTTGGTGCGGAACGGCCGTGAACGGCTCCACGACAATCGGCTTCTTCAATCGGGCCCGCAATGTCGTCTGCGGCAGCAAAATGTCTTTGGCCTGCGTCCCCCATGAAACCGAGGTCGCCATCAAGTAATAGATGCCGGGCTTGACGTTCGCAAAAGAAAAATCGCCGACGGAAGCAAGAAGCGTTCCGTATAAGGGCAATCCTTCGGGGATCGGTTTGGCGAACAAACCGATCAGAATGACGCCCTCGAAGGGAATTTCCGCATCGATGGTGCCGTGTACCGTTGCATACGGATTGAATGCGGAATGCGGCGAAGTCCAATCGTTCCAATGCTGCAAAGTGCGAATATGCTGATCCGCTTGCAACGCTTGGTTCCGGAAGTCGGACGGCGTGACGCCAACCCGTTCGGTAAAACGGGTCGTAAAGGTGCCCAAACTTTGCTGTCCGATTTCGAGCCCGATATCGCGGATGCTCAATTTGGTATGCAGCAATAAATCTTTCGCTTTCTGCAACCGGAGAGCGGATACGAAATATAAAGGCGACAGCCCGATTTTTTCTTTGAAAATGCGCGTGAAATGATAAGGGCTATAGCCCGCGTAGCTGGCCAATTCGTTAAGCGAAAGCGGCTCGTAGATATGTCGATGTATATATGCGATCACTTCGTCGATTTCCGGATATCGCCCAGTCGTCATCCTGTCCCTTCCCTTCGCATATCTACTAATTTTCAACTTTTTCTATTAGTATTATTTTATTCAATTTGTGACAACTTTTCAAATTTATACGACCTGATGTTTGCATTCCCTTTCCTTTTGTCGATATCCCCTTTGTTCAGAAAACTGTTATTTATATGAATCTCCTCGTTCCAGTTCTTCTTAAGCCGCATTTCTCTATCCTGAGTAAAAGGGATTTCCACAAAAGGCGGAAAAAAAGAAATGCCGGAAAAGGAAAGGTAGCCAACTGCCCGCGAGGATATGTTATAATTTTACTCGCAACAACAAAGCCGCTCGGACAGTCGAATGCAGTAAGACGGCATTTTATATTTAATGAAGTTAATTATTAGGGGTGTTAATTCATGAATGTGCAGAAGGTAAAGGACCGGCATGAGCTAGAGAAGCGAACCCCGTTGTTTCCATGGTTCGTCCAAATGTTTATCGATTATAAATTGCCCGATCTATCTCCCTCCACCCTTTTGGAATATACGAGAGATTACGAAATCTTTTTCACGTGGCTCATGGCCGAAGGATTGACGAGCGCGGCGGAGATGAAAGACATTGCGCTGCAAGACTTGGAAGTGCTGACGATGGACAACATCGTCAATTTCCGGATCTTTCTCGGAACGTACAAGGAAAACGCCAATTCGAGAATTACGATTTCGCGCAAGCTGTCGTCGCTTCGTTCTTTATTTCATTATTTGAGCCAAATTGCCGAGGATGAAAACTTTTATCCGCTGCTGAAACGGAACATCATGGCCAAAGTTGAAATCAAACGAATCCATAAGCCGAAAGATACGGCGGCCCGCTTGAAAGGCAAGCTGTTGGAAGAAGAGGAAATCGGCGAATTCATCGCTTATATTCATAGCGGATATATGAACGATATCGCCAACAACAAGCAAGCGCTCTATGCATATGAACTGAACAAGCAGCGCGACGCAAGCATAGCGAATTTAATCTTGAATTCGGGGTTGCGGGTGTCGGAGGTCGTCAATCTGAACGTGGACGATGTGGATTTGGCCAACAAACTGGTGCATGTGTACCGGAAAGGGAATAACGACGAGACGTTCAAGACGCCCGTTTATTTCCGTGAGGATGCAAAGGCCGATCTGATCGCCTATATGCAGCTGCGCACGACGCGCTATTGCGCGCCGAAAAAGGAAAAAGCTCTCTTCCTGGCCGTCCCGAACGGACACAAAGAAGGCAAGCGCATGACGAAACGGGCGATTCAAGAAATGATCGTCAAATACGCAAAGCGATTCGGCAAGCCTTATTTGACGGTACATAAGCTTCGACATTCCTTTGCAACAGACTATTATTTGCAGAACGACATTTATAAAACGAAGGAACAGCTTGGACACGCCTCGACGGAGACGACCGAAGTGTACGCCCATTTGACCGACAAGACGATGTCCGAGGCGATCGAGCGCCGCTCCCGATAGCGGCGGATTAACGTTTCGCGATATAAACGACGTCGGGATGTACGTTGTCGCTTCGCTCGACGGTTTGCATATCGACGGTAATGAAATGCCGCTCGAGCCGTTCCGCAAATACCGGAGACGATGAAGCGCTCCAGAAGGAAACGGCTCCCTGCGGATTCAAGAGGCGGCCTAGGGAGGCCAATCCTTCGTCGCCGTACAAATGATCGTTCTCCTGAAATACCGTCCAATCCGGCCCGTTGTCGATATCCAGGCAGATCGCGTCGAACGTATCTTCCGTGCGCGACATCCAGCGGATCAAATCGGCGTGAACGATGCGCGCCTTGCGGTGCCCGGCGGCGTTGCCGGAGAATGGGGCCAGATGCGAACGGTTCCACTCGATGATTTTGTCTTCGATTTCGACGACGGTCGCGCGTCGTACCCGCGGATCGTTCACGGCCGCTTCCAGCGAATAACCGACGCCGAGCCCGCCGATCAATACCGAGCAATCCGTTTTGCCAACCGCATCGAGCGCCGATTTGACCAATCGTTTTTCGGATTCTCCGTTATACGTTGCCATCAGAAAGGTACCGTTGCTAACAATCTCGTATTCGCCCGTTCCTCTGCGCTGCAGTTGAAGTTCCCCGCGCGGCGTCGCGCAGCGTTCGATCGTTACAATGCGATCCCCATTCGTGTATGCGTACATCGACCGACACCCCCTTTTCGTATCTATCGTTTACAAGTCTTCCCACTTGGCCCACATTTCCCGCGGGTTCAATTCGTACATATCGTTTTCCCGGTACATATAATGATGCATAACAAATTCCCTGCGGATGGTGGCGAAATCCGGATGAACCTTTTTGATCCATTCGTTGATTTCCCGCTCTTTATACTTTTGTCCCATCTCCAAGCCGGAAACCAAATACTCCAGCACAATCAGCTTTTTCTTCAGTTGCGCCGGAATTTGCTTCAACGTGCCGTCGCTTGCAAGAAAACTGCGCAATACCGACTGGCGCAACTTCACGTTCTTTTCCGAACGTTCTTCGGGCGCAAACCCCGTTCGTTGCTGCTCGAGCAAATGCAATAAAGCGCGGTCCGTTTGTTTCAGCAAATAATGATTCACCCCGTAATAGGACGTGTTTTTTTCTCTGCGTTCCATGATTAGTCCCGCCTCCCTCAACTTCGCGATATGATGTGTGACCGTTGCCGGCGTAATGGCTAATTTCTCGGCCAAAGCGAGTCCGTTCAACTCGCCTTGAGCGAGTAAAATCAACATTCGAATCCGGTTGCGGTCGGCTAAAGCCTTGTAATATTTGACGAGTTTTTCAAGTTGAATAAGAATCACCCTTATAAATTAGATGTCTATCTAATTAGATATTCGTTAAATTAGATACTAATCTAATTAGATGCGATTGTCAAACGAAAACAACGTATAAATAACAAAAAGGCATCGCAGCGGGAATTCCTTCGCTCCCCCGCGCAATACCTTTCCTTGTTGGTCATCGCCTTCCCCGTTTGAATATTTTCCCGGTTCCGACCCTTGTTTTCGGTTTTTTCGATTTGGAAGGAGAGAATATGGAATCAAACCCCGATTTGCCATCCTTCTCCTTTACAATTTTCCCCGACGAAGATTTGCCGAATACGTTGCCGTTGTCCCCTACCTTCTTTGAAGAACCGGAATTGTCTTGGCCTCGCTTGAAAATCGAGCCGCTTCGCTCGACCGTTAGCGGCGGAATCGCTTTTTTATCCTTGGCCGTGGGCGCTTCGTATTGTTTCGCAGGCTGGTAAACGTCCCGACTCGAATATCCCCGATAATCTCCATGCCGTCCGAGCGAATCGAACATATTGCCGATCAGGCTGGCGACGAGATACCCTTCCAAAAAGCTTGGACTGTAGTTTTGCCTCACATATTCCTCGGAATCGACTTCAATCAGCGTATCGTCGGGATTTCGCTCGTCCTTCTGCACATGAATCCATTCATTGGAATAAACGAGAAACATATGCTCCGCATCTTCTTTGGAGATCTGCCGCGGTTTCTTCTGCTCCGCCAGTTCCCGCGCCACCTCGGGAACGGTCTTGTTCGCGGCGCGATAAATATAGGAAGTTTGCGAACCGTCTTTATTGACCGATTCGAGCGGGTACGTTTCTTTCATCGTCACTTCGCCGAATTCGCCGCAGCCGCTTAACAGCGATACGAGAAAACTGAGGACGAGCACGATTTTCAATAGAAATAGAGGCCGCCGTGGCATGACATACACCTCCTCAACGTTTAATAAGCATGCTTCCTGGGCATTTGACGTGCTAGGGTTGCGTCGGATGCGTTCGATCCGCTCGGCGGATTAGCTTCCCCGCGTTACTTGAACGTCGGCAGGCAAGACCGACTCGCCTTCATACAGCATAAATCGTCCGTCCTGCCATTCGATGCGCAGCAATTTGTAATCGTCCGATTGGTATTGCCATACGTATTGTTCTCCGCCATGCATGAACGGCGTCTTGCCCGCCGCGGTTACCATGCCCGAATACCGTTCCTCCATATAATACGTATGATCTTCCATCTCGATCGTCGTCGGCACCTCGTCCGGCGTATCCAATCGTCCGTCGATCGGCTCGTATAACGCGTATACCGTACGTTCCCTTTCCTCGATATGCAAATAGCGAATCGTGTTGCCGTCCGCAAGCGTAAGCACAACGGCGTTCCGCTGGCGGTTATGCGTCCGTCCGACCACTTGATACGTGACAAGAGAGACGTCGACAATATCGCCGGGGCCCAATTGCAAGACGGTTTTCTCCGGTTTCGGCGGCTCCGGTTTCGATATGATATTTTTGATCCGTTTCAATAGGCTCATCGCTTGCGCTCCTTTACGGAAAAATCTCGATTGGTCGTTATCCATCCATTGCCTTTACAAACATGCGGAAATGATCAGCGCGCCGACGATGTGAAGCGAACCTGCGAATAGCGCGTAAGCGACTTTGCCCTGTTTCGTTCCCTCGTCCAGCTTCAATCCGACACTCGCTTTCAAAACAAACCGTACGATCCATTCCAAAATAAATAAAATGACGAAAGAAATGGCGGAAATGGCCAGCGCATCCCATAGCCATAAATTATCCGAACTGGAGATCGAAGAAGCAAGAATATAGCCTTGCGCAAACAGTTTCATGACGAAGCGGGTCGTGACCGCCATATTCCCTTTTTTAATTTCTTCAAAGTCTTTGTAGTTCGTAAACAGCGAGTCCACATACATCAAAAGAAACAATAGAACCGCTCCTGCTCCGGTCCAGATCAGAATGCCCAATACGTTCGACAACGTCAACGCCATCGCGATCCTCCTTACCTATTTGGTGCGCTCCGTCGGCCTAGCTGGAACGACGCAGCGCGAAATGGCCCGATGAAGAAAGAAAAAACGTCGCGAGACGTTTTCTTTCTTGAGCGATTGTTTATTCCGCAGGTTTCTCGTACTTTTTCATCAATGCGGCCAGTTCGTCTTCCACCGCTTTATCTTTGCCGAGGCTTGCGAATTCATCGTCCAACGATTTTTCTTTCGTTGCCATCTCGTTGCTCGCTTCCGCCTGGGCTTCCATTTGCAGCATTTTTTCTTCCATGCGCTTCAGCCCTGCGGACGCCGTATCGGAACTGAAACCGGTAAGCGCCTTGTTGATTTCCGTTTGCGCTTTGGCGGCGTTGTAACGGGCGATCAACGTTTCCCGCTTATTTTTCATCTCGGTCAATTGTTTGCGCATTTCGTCAAGTTTCGCGCGCAAATTGTCGGCCGACGCTTTATTCTGGTCGTAGCTCGCCTTGTACTCGTTCATCTTCGCTTCGGCCGCCTTCTTCTCTTCCAAGGCGCGGCGGGCGAGATCGATGTTTTGCGCTTGCGCGGCGATATGCGCTTGTTCTTCGCGTTTGCGCACCAACGCCTCTTGTTCTTCATACAGCTGCTTGAACTTTTTCTCGATCGCGATTTGCGCCGCCACCGCTTTCTCCGCATCTTCCAAGTCTTCCTGCATGTCGCGGATGTACTGGTCGGTCATTTTTACCGGATCTTCCGCTTTGTCGATCAAAGCGTTAATGTTGGACATCGTTAAATCGCGCAATCTTTTGAAAATAGACATGTTCTGGCTCCTCCTTATGGAACGGTAAATTTTATCTTTATGTCTATGTTTACGAAGCATTTTACGTTTCGTTTCAAAATGAGCAAAAAAAAAGTGCCGGCCAAAACAATGCCGGCTAACGCAATAACCCGTCGATCTTCGCCGCCGTCTTGCTCCGAATGAGCGCGACGATCCGTTCGATTTCCGTCTTCGTCACCCCGTCGAAATGAACGCCCATGACAATCGTGCACGTTCGCTGCAATGTGCGGGCGGCATACAAAGCAAGCGGTCCGATAATATCTTGCTCGCGATGTCCGGGCACGGCGGCGGTTTGAACGATCCATTCTCCGTCCCGCAGGCAAGCTGTCGCGCTGGCCCCGATATGGGCCGTCCCGCCGGTAATCACGAACAAATAATCGGCGCCGATCCGTTCGGCTGCGATTTGAATCGCCGGCTCGAAATTCATGGTATAATCCCCCGTATTTCGTCCAGCGATCCGATATTTTCTTCCTCCATAAATTTCTCGACGCCTGCAACCAACTTTTCGCCCGCCCGCATATCCATAAAGTGATACGTCCCGATCTGAACGACCGCAGCGCCTGCCATAATGAATTCGATGACGTCGTTCGCCGAAGCGATCCCGCCCATGCCCATCACCGGAACCGTTACTTGCCGAGCGACCTGATGCACCATTCGCAGCGCGATCGGCTTGATCGCCGGCCCGGACAAGCCGGCATAAACGTTATGAAATACGCTTCGCCGCTGTTTCGTGTCGATTTTCATTCCGGGAATCGTATTGATCAGCGAAATGCCGTCCGCCCCTTCTTGTTCGCACATGACCGCCATTTCCACAATATTTTTCGCGTTCGGGGACAATTTGACGACAAGCGGCAGCGACGTCGCCTGACGCGCTTCCCTGACGACCTCCCGCGCCATCGCCGTCTTCACGCCGTAGCCGCCCCCGGCTGCCCGCACATCCGGATACGATAGGTTCAATTCAATCATATCGATCGCCTTTCGTCCTTGGCGTCTGCGAATTTCTTCGTCTTCCGTCACAAGCCTGGCGCCGATCACGTAATCTTCGACGCATTCGCCGCCGAGATTGACGATCTTCGCCGGTTCGATCGTTTCCCAGAACGGCAGCTCTTCCTGCAGAAACGCGTGGATTCCCGGATTGTCAAATCCGCCGCTGTTAAGCATCCCCCCTGACGTTTCCCACACGCGAACGCCGGCATCTCCCGCCGTCGGACGAAGAGTCACCCCATTGCCCGAGATGCCCCCCAGCTTATTAATGTCGTACCATTTCGCGCACTCTTGCCCGAAGCCGAACGTTCCCGCAGCCATAACGATCGGATTGCGGAACGAAACGCCTGCAATGTTGCATGCCGTATTTCTCACCGAAATTCACCTCCCGCATCTTCGTTAACTACTCTTCTTCCTTTAATGTACTTCCTGCGCGGCAGCGAATGCTGTGATCCGGTTCACAACGCATAATTTTTTCCAAATTAGGGGATAACAACAATGAGAGCGTACGCGCTTGAATTTTGATTAGAAAAGAGGTCAGCTCGATGCGAAAACTGTATCTCGTTGCGCTCATCCTGCTTATGGCGACGGGTTGCTCCCGTGGACAGCCGCCGCCGCAACCGCCGTCTCCGACATCCAGTTTGCAAGAGCGACAATCGGCATCGTCCGGCGATGACGCTCTTCGTCCGCTGCCGGAGCAACCTCTGCCCCATCGCGAACAGCATTCCGAGGCAACGCCGAATGCCAAGCCGGTTCCTGACAAGGAACGAAAATCCGCCCAAGCGGCGCAAACGAAGTCCCGGAAGCGGACGAATGATTCGACAACCGCTGCCTCCGCGCGCAAAGGCGCCGGAACCGCCGTCCGGAGAAGTTCGAGCGCGCAATTGAGCATCGCCGAGCTTCGCCATAAATACCCTACCATTTTCCGTATTAAAGGATCCGCCCAAACGCGCAAAGTCGCGCTGACGTTCGACGATGTGCCCGACGGCCATTTTACGCCGAAAGTGCTGGACGTATTAAAGAAGTACGGAGTTAAGGCGACGTTCTTCCTGGTAGGATCGCGCGCGGAAAAACATCCGGACGTTGTGCGGCGAATCGTGCGCGAAGGGCATGTTATCGGCAATCATACGTATAATCACCCGCTGCTAACGAAAATTTCCAAGGAAAAGTTTATTAAGCAAGTGGTCAGTACGGAGAAAATCATTAACGATATTGCCGGTTACAAACCGAAATTTTTGCGCCCTCCTTACGGCGAAATTAACGAGCAGCAGCTTCGCTGGGCCGGAGCGCACGGCTACGTCGTCGTCAATTGGAACGTCGATTCGCTGGATTGGAAAGGTCTCGATGCGGAGGAAGTGTATAAAAACATATTGTCGACCGTTCGATCCGGCGCGATCGTCTTGCAGCATGCCGGCGGCAATGTGGACGGAAATTTGAACGGGACGCTCGAAGCGCTTCCCGACATTATCGAAACGTTGCAGAAACGAAACTATCGGATCGTAACGCTGCCCGAATTGCTGCATACATCCAAAAACAGATAAACGCCAGGCTTGCACGCCAGCCTTCCCCCTTCCGAGTAAGGAACGGGGATTTTTTTGTTCGAAGGACCATTTTCCGGCAACCAAGATAGCTGGCAACGTCAAACTATGAAATTCGAACATATGATATGACTAAATACTAGTTTTTGAGAATAGGGCAAAAAAGGAGTTGATAGATTTGACCAATCAGGCTGAAATAACGATCAGCATATTCGGAAGCGGCGGGGGCGTAGCGAAATCTTTGCTTTCCATTTTAAACCGCTCGTTTCTGGACGCAAACGATCCGATCCATTCGCTGATCGGAAGGTGCACGCTTCATTTCGTCGACCGCAAGCAACGAAAATTGGAATATTACAAAACATATATCCCCGATCTCATTCATGCGGTAAAACTGCATCAATTCGATTTGAACGATCCGGTCCGTGTCCGCCGACATTTGACCGATACGAATACGGCCATTGTCATAGACGTTTCTTGGGCCGATACGGTGCAAATGATGGAATGCTGTCACGAAACGGGCGCGCATTACATCAACTCGGCTTTGGAAAATACGATGGTCGACGAAACGGAGGAACTCGAAGGATTTACGCTGCTCGAACGGTATCTGATCTTCGAGCGCCATCGCAAACGGTTTACGCGGATGAAGGCGATCGTCGGGTCCGGCATGAATCCGGGAGTCGTACAGTGGATGGCCGTCGAATTGATGCGCAGGCATCCCGAAGAAACGCCGCTCGGCTGCTATATCGTCGAGCATGACAGTTCATTCTATGCGGACAAATCCGCGGTCCGGCCCAAAACCGTGTATTCCACTTGGTCCACCGAATGTTTCCTGGACGAAGCGATCCTGAATTATCCAATGTTCATGCAGCGTCATACGCCTCTCATTATGTACAGTGCCGCTTATGAGCTCGAATTTAAAGTCACGCTTGGGGGCAAACAGTTCTACGGATGTTTGATGCCCCATGAAGAAGTCATTACGTTGGGAAAGGCTTACGATATGGAGACAGGCTTCATTTATCGCGTCAACGACTATACGACCGATTTGCTCCGCGCCCATATCGATCAAGCGAACGATCTTTGGGATTGGAACCATAAAGTGCTCGACCCGGCGGAAGCGGAGCTGGAGGGCGAGGACATGGTCGGCGTTCTTCTTGTCTACCCGGATCGGGAACGCTATATGTACAACGTCATGAGCAACAAAGCCGTTTATGCCAAATACAAGACGAATGCGACTTACTTCCAGGTTGCATGCGGCCTTTACGGAGCCTTATCCTCGCTGCTTCTCGACGACATTCCGGACGGCGTTTACTTTGTCGACGAACTGCTGCTGCAAACGGATTCCGGATACGGCAATTATCTCTCTTATTATATGCAAGACTTTACGACCGGCGAGAACGGCGCAAGCGACGGGCTGCTGCTGGATCGCATGAAGCGGGAGGGGTGAACCATGCCTGCTGCGAAGAAAGCGTTAACCGGTTATGAAAAAGACGATAGCGAGGCATTATGGTTATGGGACGATATGCCGGAACTTGAAATGGAAATCGGCTACAAAGTCGAATCGCTGCTCCACTTCGCAAGCTCGCCGTACCAGGAAATCAGCATCGTGGAAACGAAAGCGTTCGGACGAATGCTCGTCCTGGACGGAACGCCGCAAATTACGGAAAAAGACGGATTTATTTATAATGAAATGATTACGCATATCGCCCTGGCTACCCACCAACAGCCGGAACGCATCGCCATCATCGGCGGCGGCGATTGCGGACCCGCGCGCGAAGCGTTGAAATATTGCGATGTACGGCAAATCGATGTCGTGGAAATCGATCCGCAAGTGATTGAAGCATGCCGCACTTGGTTGACCGGAACGAAACCCGACGATCGAATAAGCATCGTTTATAACGACGGGTACCCTTGGATGCGTAAACGGAAGAAAAGATCGTACGACGTCATTCTCGTAGACCGCTCCGATCCGTACGGGCCTGCAACCAGTTTGTACAAGCAGCGCTTTTATGAATACGTATACGAAGCGCTGGACGATGACGGCATTGCCGTGTTCCAATCGGGCTCCCCGTTCTACGATCCGAATACGGTACGATCGACGTTTCGCCATTTGAACAAGCTGTTCCCTGTCGTTAGGCCCTATCTATGCGTAATCCCAATGTTTCCCGGAGGGGTATGGTGCTTCATGCTCGCCTCCAAGCAATGGGATCCGCTGCAAGCGAATCTCGAACGGCTGCAATGGCGCGAAACAAAATACGTCAATCCCGACGTATTTCGTTCATCCTTCGTATTGCCGAATTATGTGCAACGCATTGTGTCAATGAAATAACATGGAAAAAACCGTATAGCGCTGCAATCGTCTACACGGTTTTTCCATGATTACAATGTCAGAACGATCCGATGCGTCTGGCCGTCGTCTTTCAATTCCACATAGGGACCGTCCTCGCCGAAATTCCCTTCCAACCGGACCTCTTGGCCGTCCATCCGCATTGTCGTATGCTCGGATACGGAACATTTGCGCTCCGGGTTTTTGACCGCAATTTCATAACGGGCCGTTCCATAACGATAGCTGGCGGCAAATTCCGGCCATTCGGCTGGAATGCACGGATCGATATGCAGCCGGTTTCTGCGCCGGCGCAGGCCGACGATCCATTCCACCCCGGCTTGATACATCCAGCCCGCCGCTCCGGTATACCACGTCCAACCGGCCCGCCCTTCATGCGGACTGGCCGTATATACGTCGGCCGCCATGCTGTACGGCTCGCCGTAATATTTGCGAATTTCGCCCTGCGTTTGCGTATGCGTAATCGGATTTAACATATGGAACAGCTCGAACGCCTTGTCTCCGCATCCCAGCTTGCACCAAGCGATTATGCTCCATAACACGCCGTGCGTATACTGGGCGCCGTTCTCGCGGATCCCCGGCGGGTAGCCTTGAATATATCCCGGGCTCGGCTCCGTCCGATGAAACGGCGGCGTCAGCAGCCGGACAACGTTTAACGAACGGTCCACCAGTTCGCGGTCGAACGATTGCATCGCCTGTACCGCCTTGTCCCGGGGTGCGGCGCCGGACAATACGGACCATGATTGGGCGATGGCGTCGATGCGGCATTCCTCGTTGCGCACCGATCCGAGCCACTCGCCGCCGTCGGTGAAGGCGCGCCGGAACCATTGCCCGTCCCAGGCGGAAGCGTCGACCGCTTCGGCGATTTGCCCGCGGATATCGCGGTAGCGCTTCGCCCGCTCTCCGTCTCCGGTTCGTTCGCATAATTCCGCGAAGCGCTGCAAAATATCGCATTGGAACCATGCCAGCCATACGCTCTCTCCGCGCCCTTCGTCCCCTACCCGATTCAAGCCGTCGTTCCAGTCGCCGATTCCGATCAGCGGCAGCCCATGCTCCCCAAAGCGCAAGCTTCGTTCGATCGCCATGACGCAATGTTCGTAGATCGAGCCGCTGCGCTCGGAGCGGGCCGTTTCTTCGTATCGTTCATGCTCCTCCTCGCCAAGCGGTCCGCTGCGCAAATACGGAACGGTCTCTTCCAGAACGCTCTCGTCGCCCGTCTGCTCCACGTATCGCGATACTGCATACGGCAGCCACAGCAAATCGTCGGAGAACCGGGTGCGGATGCCTCGTTCCGTCTCTTCATGCCACCAATGCTGAACGTCGCCCTCCTCGTACTGATGAGCGGCATGCAGCATGATTTGCGCCCTCGTCAAATCCGGACGGCAATGTAGCAAGGCGAGCGAATCCTGCAGCTGATCGCGGAATCCGTACGCGCCGCCCGCTTGGTAGAATGCGGAACGCGCCCACATGCGGCACGAGAGCGTTTGATATAGCAGCCAATTGTTCAGCAGAACGTCCGCTTCCGGACTCGGCGTCTTCACCGTAATTTGGTCCAGCACATCCGCCCAGAATGTTTGCGCGCGTTCGAATTGGCGCTCGAATTCACGATCTTGGTCGTATTTGCGAAGCAAAGCGACGGCCGCTTCGCGGGATTGCTCGCATCCGAGCAAAATATAGACGCTGCGCTTGCCGCCGGGTTCGATCGTCAGCCCCTTGCGGATGGCGCCGCAGGAATCGCTCTGCACTCCCGTTCTGCCGGACAATAGAAGCCGGTTCATCGCATCCGGCCGTTCCGCGGTGCCGAGCCGTCCGATAAATTCCCGCCGGTCCGTCGTCCACGAAAGCTCCGGCGACGGCTCGGAAACGGCCTTCCCATTCGGCGCTTGCCCGTTCGCGGATAAGTTCGGCCGAGCCGGACCGGTACGAATCGACAAGAACGCGCGCGCGTCCCGGAACGTCTCTTGATATGCGTTGCGCGCGATGATCGCCGCAGCCGATTCGTCCCACTCGGTTACAATAAAAGGAGCGTTGTCTTCGCGTTGGACCCCGAGAACCCATTCGGCGTAATAAGTGACGGAGAGGTTCCGCGGCGTGTCGGACCGGTTCTCGAGATGGAGCCGGATCGCCTTGACGGGATCGTCGATCGGAACGAAAACGGTCAGTTCCTGCGCCAGCCCGTGGCTTTCCCGCCGGAAGCGCGAATATCCGCGGCCATGCGCGACGGTGAACGGAACGTCCGACTGGCCGCGCTCCGCGATCGTCCAGCTTTCCCCGGTTTCCTCATCGCGCAAATAGCATGCTTCGCCGGGACGGTCCAGCACAGGATCGTTAGACCATGGCGTAATTTTGCATTCCCGGCTGTTGCGCCACCATGTGTAGCCTGTAAGCAGTTCGGAAACGAGACTGCCGAAACGCGGGTTCGCCATCACATTGATCCACGGCGCGGGCAAATGGTTGCCGTTTCTCATCAAGATGCGGTATTCCTTGCCGTCTTCCGTAAAACCGCCCATCCCGTTGAAAAACAATAAAGATTGCGCCGGCTCCGCCGCAACCGGTTCGTACGCCCGCTGCGGCGCGCCGGCCGCAAGCGGAGCCGGCAGCGGGCGCTCGCGCCGAACGCGAAGCTGCGCGCGCAAGCTCGGACCGTCGGCGCGGAGAACGATGCGCGATACGGCGAACAACAGCGACTTGTCTTCGTCCGCAAGCTGATTGGCGGCGATGACGTATACTCCGCCTTCGCCGGAGCGGGACATGTTCTGTTCCGCGGCGCGCCTGATCGCTTCCTGCACATTTTGCTGGTATCCCCCCGCCGATTCGTTCAGAATGACAAGATCGGCTTGGATTCCGATGCGGCGCATATAGTCGTGGCCGCGAATCATTCGGACGACGAAAGGCATATCCGCCAAATCGGCCGCGCGCAGCATGATGACGGGACGGTCGCCCGACACGCCGTGCGGCCATAATCCCGATTGCCCCTTCAAGTTCGCTGCGATGCCGGCGGCTCGCTTCTGTTGCAGCGGCGCCGCGTATAACGCCCTGCCCGCAAGCGTCTGGAAGAGTCCCGCGTCGGCAGCCGTCATATGCAAATGCCGCAATTCGATTTGCGTATACGTCCAGGCGAGTTGGAACGAGCGATCCGCTTGATGCTCGTCGGATAACCGCTTGACCAAGCCGATTGCGTCTTCCTTCGTATCGGCGATGCCGGTTACCGCGATTAACCGGACGCGTTCTCCGGCTTCCAGCGTAATGCGCCGCCGCATCGCGAATACGGGATCTGCGACGGAACCGGACGTTCCCTTCAGCGAGGTGCGAATCGCTTGCGGCTCGGCCAGCGAATAACCTCTGCCGACAAACTTCGACCGGTCGGTTTCAAATTCGGGCGACCCTTCGTAGGAACCGGCCACATGCAAGGCATGAAACGCCCAAACCGGACGCTCGTCATCGCTGCGGGGGCGGCGGCGGGCCAGCAAACATTGGGCTTCCGCCGCATATTCCGTCTCCACGAACAACTTGTTGAATGCTTGATGAGCATGATCCGCTCCGGGCGGGGCAAGCACGATTTCGAGATAAGTGGTTACCTCGAGCGTCCGCGCTTCGCTCCCGGAATTGGCGATCGTCAACCGGCGGATTTCCGCGTCCGACTCCGGCGATACGCATATTTCCAGGCTCGTTTCCATCTCGCCGTCCTTGCGGGCGAAGGTTGCTTTATCCAGCGAAAATACGATGCTTTGCTCGTCCGCGGGCGCGCGGCAAGGCCGGTAAGCCGGAGACCATATCGTATCGCGCGTAACATCGCGTATGTACATATATTGGCCCCAGTCGTCCTCTGTCGGATCGGAGCGCCAGCGCGACACGGCCATCCCGCGGCTGCTGCTGTAGCCGCTGCCGCTGTTCGTGACGACGCTCGTATACGTTCCGTTCGAGAGGATGCACACTTCCGGCATCGCCGTCGCAGGGGTAGCAAACTCGCGCGCGGCGCTCGACTGCGCGTCGTTCGTTTCGAATTTGCGCCGAAACGATTCCGCGGTCCGGCGTATAATCGCCGGTTTGTCCGGCATCCGTTCTTTCAGCAGCAATTCCGCCGCTTGCACCCGTTTGTCGCGGTGAAACCGGTCGTACATTTTGTACGGCAACAGCAAATTGGCCAGCGTCAGCATGCTCATACCTTGATGATGGGCCATGAAATTGCGGATGACCATATATTTGCGGCCTTCCGGCATGCGATTCGCCGTATAATCGATCGCCTCGTACAACCCGTATTTCCCGCGGGCGTCGAGTTCGCCTATTTTACGCAAGTCGTCCATGCCCTGCCGCCCGGCAAACGGCAAAGCCATGATCGCAGCGTAAGGCGCAACGACCAAATCTTCTTCCAGTCCGCGTTTCAAACCGAGTCCCGGAACGCCAAACGCCCGGTATTGATAGTTCATCTGATGGTCGAACGCATAATACCCCGATTCGGATATGCCGAACGGAACGCCCCGTTCGCGGGCATATTCGATTTGCCGGTTCACGACGGCCTGGTACGTATGATCCCATATCGTGTCCCGATAGTTGCGCATAAGGAGCCACGGCATTAAATATTCGAACATCGTTCCCGACCAGGAGACGAGCGCCGGCTTGCCGCCGACCTTCGTCATCGAGCGGCCCAGCGCGGACCAATGGGACACCGATACTTGCCCGAGCGCGATGGCCACGAAGCTCGCCTGTCTCGCTTCCGATGCAAGCAAATCGTATAAGATCGTCTCGCGCTCGCCGGTTCCGGCATGATACCCGAGGGAGAACAATTTCGCTTTATGGTCGTAGAGCGGACGAAAATCGGTGCCGGTCGCAAGCGATTCGATCCGGGCCAGCAAGCGCCGTCCGCGCTCCGCCCAATCCGCTTCCGCCTTCCCGTCCCGATCGAGCCATTCCGCAATCCCTTCTTTGACAGCGAGAAGGCATGCGACCAAATTGCCGGAATCGACGGTCGATACATACAGCGGCGGCAGCGGAACAAGCGTCGTCGTATCGTACCAATTGTACAAATGCCCGTTCCATTTCTCCATGCGTTCAATCGTCTCTACGGTTCGCTCCAACCGCTTGATCATACCGGGCGTGTCGATAAAACCGAAATCTCTCGCGGCAACGATGCATGCGAGCAGAAAACCGATATTCGTCGGCGAAGTGCGGTGGGCGACGCCGTTCGGCGGCTCAAACTGCACGTTGTCCGGCGGCAAGTAATGATCTTCCGCACCTGCCAAATCTTCGAAATAAGCCCAAATTTGTTTGGCCAGCGTTCGGAGTTCCGCCTGTTCCGCAGGAGAAAGCTGCCACTCGAATTCGGCCTTCGGTTCGTCCAGCCAGCGTATGCTGAACGGCGCCGCGGCCCAGACGACGCCGAATAGTATTCCTATCGCCGTTAGCGCGCCGGAACTGCCGAACAAAACGGCCAACGCAAAGGCGACGACGAACGCATAGCCGCCTCTCATGCCAAGCAGCAGCGGCTGGCCTCCCCGTCCGCGGCTGCGTTCAATCTCGGCCGAACTGACCCATTCGAGCAAATGCCGTTTCGAAATGCAAATGCGATATAAAGTGACGCAAATCGCATGCAGCATGAGCGCGCTTTGGTACGGAAGCATCAACATCGTCAGCAGCACTTGCCCGAAGGCGGCGGAAATTCCTTTCGGATTCCAGACGGAGCGTCGACGAACAGCGATACATTGGCGAATGACGGGAAGGAAGAACGTAATAAGCAATACCGCCAACATCCGGAAGGGGTATCCGGGGAGAACCGTCAAGCTGAGCGCAATCAACAACAGCTGTACCGGCGGCAATAAGCTGCGGCGCAAATTATCGATCATTTGCCAACGGGTGACCGGCGACAAATCGACGGGCTGAAGATTGCCGCTGCGGTCCCTGGCGGTCCGCTTCAACCAGATCAGCAATTGCCAATCGCCGCGCACCCAGCGGTGCATTCTTTTCTGATAGGCGCTGAATGTAGCGGGATGTTCGTCGACCAATTCGATATCCGACAGCAAACCCGCGCGCAAAAAGCCGCCTTCGAGCAGGTCGTGGCTGAGTACGCGGTTTTCCGGAATTCGTTCGCATAACAGCTCCCCAAACAAATCGATATCGAAGATCCCTTTGCCCGTAAAGATGCCATGACCGACACCGTCCTGATACGGATCGGATACGGCAAACGCGTAAGGATCGACTCCGGGCACGCCGGACCATAATTGCGCCAATCTCGACCGCATCGCCGATTCGTGGCTGATTCCGATCCGGGGCTGCAGTACGCCGTATCCTTCGACAACCCTTGTCCGGGAGCGGTTCAAGCGCGGACGGTTGTACGGCAAATGCATCGTGCCGATCATCCGCTGGGCGCTGCCGAGCGGAAGCTGCGTATCGGCATCGAGCGTAATAATATAACGGAGCCGGCCGTAGACCGAGGCATCGCTAACGACGAAATCGTAGGTTGTATCGCCGCGCCCGCGCAGCAGTTCGACGAACTCTACCAGTTTCCCCCGTTTGCGTTCGCGGCCCATCCAGACTTCCTCCGCCTCATTCCATTCTCTGCGGCGTTGAAACAGATGAAAAGTCGAACCGTTCGGGCCGGAATAGGCGGCATTCAACGCCTCGATGCGGGCGCGCGCTTCGCGCAGCACCTCCGCATCCTCCGGAAGTTTCTGTACCGAAGCGTCGGTGAAGTCGCCGAGCAAGGCAAAATGCAAATTCGGATCGCGGCTGGCCAGATAGTGCAGTTCCAAACGGTCCGCCATATCTTTCACTTCTTCGGGCGTTGACCATATCACCGGTATGACTACCATCGTGCTCGCTTCCTCAGGAATGCCGGCGGAAAAGTCGTAGCGCAGCAGCGGACGGGGACGGACGAAGCTTTCGATCAACCAATGCGTCGCCGTGACGGCCCACTCGCCGGCCGGAAACAGCAGCGCGAGCAAGATGGCGGCCCATCCGGCCGCGCCGTAATCGCCCCCGCCGCCGATCCATGCCGATAGCGCGAGCCATATGACGACAAACGAGCCGCCAAGCAAGGCGAAATAGGAACCGCTATTTCGCCGGAACAATCCTCTTCCCGGCGTCGACCGGGGATTGCTGCACGTTTTCAAGGCGCGCTTCAGCTTCTTGATTCCGTCCTCTTCGAGCAAATAATAGGCGAGAAACGTTGCGCGAGGCGGGGAAGGTTGCTCAAAGGAATGGCAGTCGCCGTCTTCCTGCGGCCTGCCCTCCGAATCTTCCTCGCCCGCATGCCGATCGCCCTTCCGGCCGGCTGGCTCCGCCCCGGCTACTTGCGGCATCGAATGCGTCCGCTCCGCTTCCGCCGCGGCAAGCTCGACCGCCTGTTTCGCGACCAAATTTTCCGGAACGCGCATCAGCGCAGCCAGTTCTTCGACTCGCTTGCGCAGCAAATTTTTGCTTGAATCGTCAAGCCGCGGATATGTATCCGCGCTGTCCTCGCGCAATGTGCGCTCCGCCAAACAGATGCGCTGGAATATGTCGCGCCATTCGTAGCGAATCAATTTGCGCAAGCTGCCGATCATATTGCCTGCCGTCACCTGATAGGAAGTTTGAAGCCGATGCTCGTACGAAACGATTCGATCCAAACTTTCCGGTCCGTTCTCCAGTTTGCACAACAGCCAATCATGCACCATGGCGGAATCGTCCGCCCACTCCCGCAGATGCCCGACCATATGAACGATCATCGGGCCGGACAGCGGGAAGCGCTCCCCTGCTTCCTCCAACGCGGCGTTCAGCGTCTCGGCATTGAATTTGGAGGGCTCCACATGCGCCAGAAATCGTTCGACCTGAACGCATATTTCCCGGCGTTCCCGAACCGATTCCATCACATCGGCCAGACGCCGGATCAGCGTCATCCGCATCAGAAGCGGCAGCGACCATGCTTCCCCGATGGAGAGTACGGACACTTCCTGGTACGCATTGATATATGTAACGAGCGATTCGGCATCCGCCGAGCCGTCCGTTTGTTCGAGATAATCCGCGCAAACGGATTCCACCCGCAATTGATCCGACTTGCGCAGCCCGAACAATCGGCGGAGCAAGGGATCGGACAGTTGGTCCCGTATATCCAGCGCTTGCTCCTCGATAAATTCCGCATTGTCGAGCAGCCATTCTTCCGCAGGCTGGGAGCAACTCGCATGACAATCTTGCAAAGAGCGCACGAACGACCGCAAACGTTCTACGTCGGCGTCGAAATCGCGCCAAACCCGTTTCGGCGAGAATCGAACCGTGCGGAGCTGATGCTGCAGCGCTAGTTCGCGCGCTTGTTGGCGAAGCTTTTCATTATCAACGATCATGAGTCCTCCTGGCGAAAATCGTAGTTGAACACTAACAATATTCCCCATTTTGGCCCGTTTTTATGAATATACTTTTTTTATAACAAAAAAAGAGAGCCCCGCTAGAGCACTCTTCCTGAGTCTGATTCATCTATTCCAAAATATAAATCGTCACGTTTTGAATTCCGAACGTTTTCGCTTTCGATGGCCCTGTCGGGACGAAAATATCGATGCGGTTGCCGTCAATCGCTCCGCCTACATCCGTCGCCTTGCCGACAAAGCCGCCCACAGGCAACCCGTCAAAATCATAGCCGGTTACATACACTTTCGCTCCAAGCGGAATCATGTCCGGATCAACTGCGACCGTTCCGACTTTGAGCGGATTTCCGAAGTAATCGACCGCGCCCCATTCGCCGTTCTCGCTTGCCGCAGAAGTGTAGGCGGTCGCCTTTACGTCCAATTTTTTCTTATACGTCAATTGTTGTCCATTCGTTTGGATCACGTTGGCTGCTTTCAAGGTTGAAGCGATAGCGGCCTTCGCCTCCATCTTGGGAGCCGACTCCTCGCCTGTCTTCTTTTCGTCTGCCTGGTCTGCAACAGGAGCCGATTGAATCCGGACTTCCTTATCGTTCGTCGGAATTTCAATCTTCAATCCTTTGTAAATGTTCAAAGGATCGATATTCGGATTGGCGTTCATTAACAGTTGCAAATCCACGTTATACCTTTGCGAAATCACATAAAACGTATCATTGTCCCCGACCGTGTACGATTCGGCCATCGCGGGTACCGCTTGCATCGATAGCGCTAATGCAATCGCTGCGGCAGCTAGTTTTTTCTTGCCAAACAAATGCATTTCCTCCTTTTGCCTACGAGGTTAGTTGTCGGGTTAGGGTTGAGGAACAACCCTTCGCGCTGAAACGCTGCGATTCACCCCTAGGAAACGCCGCTCGACGATCGATTTCGTCCAGAGCCGTTGTCCTGCAAATCATCCCCCGCACTGTTGTTGTAGTTTCGGCTAAAATGAATATATCACAATTTTGTAACCATGTATGTATGAAAATGTTGGTAAGTCTTGATACGTCTTGTTTTTACGCGATCTTTCGGATTCGTTCGATTACAATTCTGTAAATGTTGACAAAAAAAATCATACGACCGGTCACAGAGACTCGGCGTATGATCGTCATCTTCATGTTACAACACTTTGCTTAAAAATTGCCGAGTTCGCGCCTGCTGCGGATTGCCGAACAAATCGGCCGGCTTTCCTTGCTCGATGATCGCGCCGCCGTCCATAAAGACGATGCGGTCTCCTGCCTCCTGCGCAAATCCCATCTCATGGGTGACAATGATCATCGTCATGCCGGAAGCGGCCAATTGCTTCATCACTTCCAACACTTCGCCCACCATCTCCGGATCCAATGCGGAAGTCGGCTCGTCGAACAGCATGACATGAGGTTCCATCGCAAGCGCCCGTACGATGGCGATCCGCTGCTTCTGCCCGCCCGACAGCTGCGAGGGGAACGCGCCGGACTTGTCTTCAAGCCCGACCGTTCGGAGCAGCTTCCTTGCCTCCTCTTCGGCTTGCAGCTTGTCCTTACGTTTCACCTTGCGCGGCGCCAGTGTAATATTATCCAACACGTTCATATGCGGAAATAGATGAAACTGCTGAAAAACCATGCCCATCTTCTCGCGCGCCGCATCGATATCGTAATTCGGCGCCGTGATCGCCTGGCCTTCGAATTCGATCAGTCCTTGCGTCGGTTGCTCCAATAAATTGATGCATCGGAGCAACGTGCTTTTGCCCGAGCCGCTCGGCCCAATGATGACGACGACTTCGCCTTTACGGACGGAAAGATCGATGTTGTTCAAAATCGCCAGCTTGCCGAACGATTTATGCAATCCCGAAATGTTAAGCATTGGCTTGATGCCTCCGTTCCGCTACGCCGAACAGTTTGGACAGCGTAAACGTTAATATGAAGTAGAGGATGGCAGCCAGCACGAGCGGTTTCATCCCCTCGAACGTGCTTCCGCGAACAATTTCCGCGTTATACATAATATCCGAGACGCCGATCAAAGACACGATGGACGATTCCTTAATGACGACGATAAATTCGTTGCCGATCGCCGGCAAGACGTTGCGCAGCGCTTGGGGGAAGACAATGTAACGCATCGTCATCGCATGGCTCATTCCGAGCGAGCGAGCCGCTTCCGTCTGTCCTTTATCGACGCCTTGAATGCCTGCGCGCAATATTTCCGCCAAATAAGCGGCGCTGTTCATCGACAACGCGATGACGCCGGACGTGAATTTCGGCAGTTCGATGCTGAACGAGGTCAGCCCGAAGTAAATGATGAACAATTGGACCATCAGCGGCGTTCCGCGCAGAAATTCGACATAAGCGACCGCGATCCAGCGCAAAGGCTTCACGCCTGACAGCCTCATCAATACGAGAACGGTACCGAGCAGGAAGCCGAAGATGACCGTAAGCAGCGACAGCCACAACGTCATGGCGGCGCCGGTAATGAAATATTGCTTGTATTCCGCGAAAAATGAGATAATATTCATACTCTGTCTCCTTTATCCGCCGCTTAATCCGTTTCCGCCAGTTTCGTCGCCTCCGTTACGAATTGTTCGATTCGTTGTTCTTTCGTTAGTCTGTCCAACGTTTGGTTTATTTGCTCAGCCAGTTTGGCGCTGCCTTTCTTCACGGCAATCGCGAACCCTTCGTCTCCGGAATCAGGCTCCGCTCCTGCTACGGCCAAGTTCGAACGGGACTTCGAATAAGCAGCCGCCACAGGCATTTCCAGTACGATCGCATCGATCCGCTTCGCTTCCAGGCTCAATACCAAATCGGAAACTTTGCTAAGCGCTTCTACTTTGGCATCCGGCACCGAGCGGGCAATGTCCTCGTAGATCGTCGTTTTTTGGGCCCCGATTTTGGCGCCGGCCAAATCGTCCATCGTTTGGTAACGATCCCGATCCTCGCTGCGCACTAATACCGCCTGCTCGGACGTATAGTAAATGTTGGAGAAGTCTACATTTTTTTTGCGTTTTTCCGTCGGGTTCATCCCGGAGATGACCATATCGACTTTTCCCGTATTCAAGGCGATCAGCAAGCTGTCGAAATTCATGTCCTCGACGACTAGCTCAACGCCGAGATCGTCGGCAATCGCTTTGGCGATTTCAATATCGAATCCGACGATTTGATCTTTGCCGTCGATCGTTTTATGAAATTCGTAAGGCGGATAGTCCGCGCTGGTGCCGAGAACGATCCGTTTATTTTGCTGCACGGTATCCAATCGGTCGGCGGCGCCCGCGCCGCATCCCGCCAACATGCCAATTATGAACAAGCTTGCAATGATTGCCACCGCTATTTTTTTCATTACTACAATCCCCTTTTATGTCTAGTCTTGCTGCAAACAAGAACTAATTATAAATGAAAATGCATGAATATGCATACAAGTAATTTGTGGTATTATTTCCATTCCGCAAAATGGAAAAAACCGCCTCGCGGTCGCATTGCTTCGAGACGGTTCGATTCGTGAGTCCGTTTTCACGGCTAACGGATCTATGGGACTCTATTTGAGCAAAATCGAGACTTTTCAAAATGTAACGGAACCCACGAACCTTATTTGTCTCTATTCATTCATTTTTCGCTAGAAAAACAACAAATAAGGGCGCTGAGATCCGTTAGAATCCGAAATAACTTCTTTTATCCGCTTTAAGGTCACCCACATCCGTTAGAATTGTGAACGTCGCGCACATCTCTACCCCAACCGGCCTTACATCGCCTCAACGCTTCCCAAATGCACGCCTCCGCCGCTCCCGTCAAGTCACGTTTGTCCTTGTTTCCTGCAACTAGGGTTGGTACATCATTAAAGCGTTGTTCTCCGTAATCCACTCGTCCGCCACCGCTTCGCCTTCCGCACAATGCGGCATATTTCATTATGGCGCACGAAACCGCCCCAATATTGCTGGATAATTCGATGTTCTTTCTCGTATATTTCATAGGACTTGTAGAACATTCGCCCGCATAACAGTCTAAACCGGGAACGCTTCGTCGGCTTCATAGTTGCGATTTGCATCGGGTTTCAACCCTTCCGGCCTCTTCTTCTTCGCGCAAATGTAAAAAGGCTTAGCCCGAATCGGACTAAACCTCCTGCTGCTGTTTCTGCGTTTCGTTCTCCGGCTGCGGCTCTGTCCGAGGCGCTTTCGGCAACATAACGCTTACCGTCGTTCCTAATCCCGGCTGGCTCTCGATTTCCAAATGGCCGTGATGCTGTTCGACCAATTCGTTCGTAATCGCAAGTCCCAAGCCGGTTCCTCCGCCTAGCGGATTCACTTGATAGAACTTCTCCGTCACTTTCTTCACATGTTCCTCGCTGATCCCGATCCCGGTATCGCGGACGGACACTGTGCACGTCTCATCGGTATGATCGATATGAATGAAAATATTCGATTCCGGATGAGAAAATTTGATCGCATTATCGATAAGATTCAAAAATACCTGCTTCAACCGGTTCTGATCGCCGACAACAGGCGACGGAACGCCGCTTACGTTCATCGTTAGCTGAATCTGCTTCTGTTCCGCCTTGGAGCGCACCTGCAATATCGTTTCGGAAATGAGCGTTTCCAACTCGACGTAATTCATATTCAATTTCACTTCTTTTTGCTGCAAGCGCGAGAAATCGAGCAGTTCTTCCACCAGGCCGATCAGCCGTTCCGTTTCCTTGGAAATGATATGCATCCCGAGCTTCGTTTCCTCCGGATCCGTGAAATTGCCCGATTCCAACGTCTCGCTCCAACCTTTAATTCCGGTAAGCGGAGTACGCAGCTCATGGGATATCGACGATATAAAATCGTTCTTCACTTTGTCGCTTCTTACGATTTCCTCCGCCATATAGTTCAATGTCGAAGCGAGTTCGCCGAGCTCGTAACGATAATTGCCTTCCACGCGCACATCAAATCGCCCGCGCGCCATTTGCGCGGATACCGCGGTAATATTGTTAAGCGGCTTCACGATGGAGTTGGCGAGCCCGATGCTAATAATGAGCACTAGTGCCAAAATGACGATTCCGACGGCAACGGCGAGCAGAACGATCGACATGATTTTGCCGTTGACCGCTTCGAGCGACGTGACGTAGCGCAGCAAATAGCTCGTTTCCCCGTTAATTTTCAGCGGAGCCGTAATGGCCATCACCGATTCGTTCGTTCCCGCCTGCTTGCCGAACCAGCGGCCTGTGCTTCCGTTTAAAGCTTGCGATACGTCCGAGGTTTGAACGCTTTTCTCCACCTGAAATCCGCTGGAGCTGATCAGCACTTCCCCTTTTGTATTCAAAATTTGCAGCTCCGTATTATCGAGCGAGAACATTTTGAGCAAGCTTGGCAAAAAACTCGGATCTTTCTCGGCAAATGCATTTGCGTAAAATTTATCGTAATAGGATGTCGTTACCGCCGCGTGATTCATCATATATTGACGAATGCTGTTGTAGTAATACGTTTGAATGGCAATCAAAAAAACGATTTCCACAATCATCAGTGTTAAAAACACGACGATAAAGTAATGCAATACGATTTGGCGGCGAATCCCTTTTTTGATCATCTCGCTGCGGGTCCTTTCCACTTGTAGCCGAATCCCCACACCGTTTCCAAAAATTCCGGCGAAGAAGCGTCTTCCTCAATCTTCTGCCGCAGGCGCCGAATATTCACATCGACGATTTTCGGATCGCCCATATATTCTTTGCCCCATACATGATCGAGGAGCACATCGCGGCTGAGCGGAACGTCTTCTTTCTCCAGAAACAATTGGATTAAAGAAAATTCGGTCGGCGTCAAGTCGATCAATTGATCGTGTTTTTTGAATTGCTTGGAGATTAAATCGAGCGTGAACGGCCCCGATTTGAACGTGACCTTCGCTCCCGCCTCGCGGTGGACGTTCACCCTGCGCAGCAAGGATTGAATTCTCGCAATCAATTCGGTCGGGCTGAACGGCTTGCTTACATGATCGTCGGCCCCGACGGACAAAGCGTACACTTTATCTTGTTCCTGCACTTTCGCCGTCAGAAAGATAATGCCGATCCGCTCGTTTGTCTCCCGAATTTTGCGGCAAACTTCGAAACCGTCGATGCCCGGCACCATGACGTCCAGCAAGGCGATATCGATATCCGGATCCGATTCGTATTTTTGCAGCGCTTCGTTGCCGTCGGCCGCTTCGATAACGTCGAAACCGTTCCGTTTCAAGTTAATGACGATAAAACTTCGAATCGATTCTTCATCTTCCAAAATCAATACTTTACTCAAGGACGATCACCGCTTTCTTTGTTACTTTTCGGGAGTTCCATCTCCAACTTCGACTTTTTCGCCGTTAACTCATATTTGCTGCGAAACGCAACGACTCTATCTTCGGAACGGGACAATTCCGTCCATCCCTTCTTATTCGCTTCCCACTTGCCGGTTGGGAAAAACTCGATTTCGGCGAGCGTCTCGTTCGTATCGACGTCGACGAAATGCAAATATTCCCCTTGCTTCGACCGGATATCGAGCGTAACCCTGTTTCGCCAATCCGAAGGGAAATTGAAATAAAAGCGTTCGTACGGATCCCGGTATTGCAGGGCGATAAACTTCAGCCCGTCGGCTCCGTCCCATTGATAAAACGAATGGAACCACAGCATATCGGGCAAGTTTACATGTTCCCATCCTTTCGGCGTTTCCATCATGCCGATCTCGATAATTCCGTCGCCGTTAATGTCCTGGCTAGGGACCGGCTGCGGTTTGTACGTCTGTTGATCCGACACGACTTTGCGCAACTGATCGTTCTCCAGTACGACAACGTCCGTGTAAGCGGAATGCGCGCCGACCATCGCATCGATGAAGACCGCCTTGCGCCCTGGCGCCGCCTCGCCGGCAACGACGTTATAATACGTATTCACGAACGGATCCAGCGTTAAGGAGCCGATATCTTTAAACTTGCCTTCGGCATAGCGCATCGACGTAATCGTCGAGGTTTGATTCGGCTTCAGCATGACGATCGTCAATTCGTTCGAGCCGTCGCCATCCAAGTCGTTAACAACATATGAAGTATAGGGCTTCTCCAATAACTTCTCCAGCTGATTATTTTGATAGGAGTAGACGACAAGTCCTTTCTGCACCTCTTGATCCGCATTCGCGTATCCGACGATCAACTCGATATTGCCGTCGTTCGTCAGGTCGAGCAGTTCAAACGAATCCAAATCCGTTCCTTCGCCGTCGAATTCCATCTTTTTCGTCCAGGTCTCTTTGCTGTATTCCCAGATCATTCCGTGAATGCGAACATCCTGTTCGGGAGTCGAATAGAATACGATCGCTTCCTTGACTCCGTCCTGATTCAGGTCTCGCATTCGAATGGCGCTCGTATCTTTGGCGTTGCGGGGACGAATAATTGAAGCGCCTTCCGGAAGCGCCGACATAATCAACCCTTTTAAGTTTTCTTTTTCCGCCGGCAAATGAGGAACGCTCATCAGCGACTTGGGGTCTTTAGTCAGTTCGCAGCCGCTTGCGAGCAGCATGGCCAAACCGAGGCAAACGACCCCTAACCATTTTGTTTTCAAGCAGTTCACATTCCTTTCGTATGCTCTCATTTTATCCGAAGAGGAGTGCATTATGCTGTGCGGCCGGAATTAATGGCGCGATTTGAACGTGAACGGTTCCATCGTTTCGTCAAGCGGTTCAAACGTGTAACCCCGGTCCTGCAAATAGGTTAATATTTCTTCTAAATATTGAGCCGTCTGCTTGCGGTCATGCAGAAGGATGATGGGAGCCTGGCCGCGCTTTTCGAGCGACGGCACCGCTTTTTTCACTTCGTCGACCATGCGTTTATCCTTATATTTCCAATCGAGGCTGTCGATATTCCAATCCCATAGCAGATAACCCGCATCTTGCACGGCTGTCAAATATTCGGATTTCATATTCGGCTTGCTGCCGTAAGGGGTGCGAATCAGCTTCGACTCGACGCCGGCGATCTCTTTCACCGTATCTCTTCCCTGGTCCATCTCCTTCAGGACGGATTCTTTCGATTCGTAAAACTTTTTGACGGAATGAGTGACGCCATGCATCGCGAGCGCGTGCCCGTCCTTGCTCATCCGCTTCAACGCGTCGGGATGTTTGCGCATATTCGGCTCCAGCATGAAAAAGGTTGCCTTGGCCTCGAATTGATCCAATATATCCATAATTTTATCCGCATTCGGGCTGGGTCCGTCGTCAAACGTCAAATATGCGACTTTTTTATGAGTTTGGTCTTTGCCGGCGTGGGTTTCCGATGCATCGTTTCCTTGATCGTTGCGATTCGGTTTGTCGGGTTGTTCCGTCCCTTTCGAATCTTTGCCGGTCTGCTTGCCGGGCTGTACGGGCGGCTTGGCAGGTTGTTCCGGTTTGGTCTCCGGCTTCGTGTCCCGTTCCGGTTGCGAGGATGAACTTGGAGCCGGCGGGCCGATAATCGTCGCCGATGCGTTCTCGCTGTTAATCGAATGATTCCGCTTGTCGTTCTGATTGCCAATCGCTTGAATTTGTATAATCATGCCAATGATTGCGATAAACATTACTGTCCATGCAAGACGGAAAAACGTCCTTCTTCTCCGGTACTTCCTGCGCTGCCGTTCATCCGGAGGCCGTTCCTGTCGTTTGTAGCCGAAATCTTGTTGCATAACCGCTTTCCATCCTGCCTTTCTGTCGAATTGCCGACTCTATCAATTATAGAAAAGAAGCGGCGAAAAAGAGTGACAAACAGTTTACAATCCATGAATATGGCAGGTTTGGATGAAATCTGTTTCTATAGTATGAAATGGGTTTGATCAATAAAACAATTCTTTCTCCCGATGCGTTAAACGGCGGCCGCCGACGTCAACGACCAATTTGCCCGATGCGAGCCCCCATATGCGGGTGGCGTACCGTTCGGCAAGCTCCAGTTGGTGAAACACGACGATCGCTGTCGCTCTTTGCCGCCGGCAAAGCTCGCGCAAATGTTCAAACACGCTTTCCGCCGCTTTCGGGTCAAGTCCGGACGTCGGCTCGTCCGCCAAGATGACGTTCGCGCCATGAACGAGCGCGCGGGCGATCGCTACTCGCTGCCGTTCTCCCCCGCTTAATTGCTCCGCCTTCTGATGCGCTTTGTCGAGCAGGCCGAGCTGTTCGAGCACGTCCATCGCGCCCATATAGTCGTCCGACCGAACCATTCCCGTTGCCATGCGCCAAATCGGAGTTTGATGAAAGCGGCCGATCAGCACGTTTTTCAATGCCGTTCTCGACATGGACAACACCGGATTTTGCTCCAGATAAGCCCATTCTCTGCGAATTTTGCGTTTACCGGACAAGCCGGCGCCGAAAATGTCGATGCCGTCGACATGGAATTTGCCGCCGCTCCATCTGTCCTTTAAAGCGAGACAGCGCAGAAGCGACGTTTTGCCGCTGCCGCTTGCGCCGACGATTCCGATCAATTCGCCGGGCTCGATCGTAAAACTGATATCGTCTAAAACGGTCGTCTGCGGAGGGATTCGTCTTGATAAATGTTCGACTCTAATCATATGACCATTCTCCTTGTTCGGACTTATCTATATATTGAACATAATAGTGGACAATTGACCTTAAAACAAGCCATAATAGTTGAAGAGGTTGTTTTTTAGGAGGGCATACCCGATGGGATACCAGGTTAAAGTGGATTATTCACCGACTTACGAACTATTGAGCAGTTTTTTTGTGTACGCGACGCAAAGGTGGACCCGTAATTTGGATTGGGGCCATCAATGGCTGCAAACTGTGAACGACCGCCTCGACCCTGAATTCGCTCAAGAAATCGCCGATTCGAAACAATGGCCTTTTGCCGATTACGACGTGTTGTATTTGTGGGTTTGCCGAAGGAACCATGCCGACAATATCGAAGAGCATCTGCAGTACTTGGAGCAAAGCGACGAGAAGAGTCTGCATGAGCTAGTGATCCCATACATAGATAATTTGTCCCGGCAGGACATATTGCGAATCCGGAACTCTTACGTTCCTCTGCTTCGCAAATGGTATGAGCAATATTTCCGCGAATTGGAATCGCTGTATAGCCCGCTGCTCGAAGAAGATGCGGCCGAGAAACGGATGCTGCTTGACAAAATGGAACCGGAAGCTTTGGTTGAGTATGCGACGAACGGCGTCGTGCTCGAACTGGCCGACAAGGTGAGCACCGTAATGCTCATTCCGATGCTCCATACGCGGCCGATCAATGCATATTGTTATTACAACGATTTATTGCTCATCCTCTACCCGGTCGATATGCCCGAGTTCGACGAAGATCAGCCGCCGACGAATCTGATCCGGTTTACGAACGCGCTGGCGGACGAAATTCGGTTGCGTATTTTGCGTTTTTTGGCGCAAGATATACGAACGCAAGAAGAAATCGCCGCCGAGACGCAATTAACGAGAGAAACGACCCTTCACCATATTATGATGCTGCGCGCCGCGGGCTTGGTGCGCGTGCATATGGACGGCGAAAAGGAACGGTACAGCATACGCGCGGACGGCATTGCCGAAATGCAGCTGTTTCTGGAATCCTATATCAGGGTCTAACGAGCAAGGAGTGTTTTTATTTGAGGCAACCGGGCCAAACGCAACAAATTTTATTCGATTTGGACGATACGCTAATTTATTGCAATAAGTATTTTATGATCGTTATCGATCAGTTTCTCGATTTGACAGGCACATGGTTTCAAGGCTATGACGTAACGGTCAAGCAAATTCGCGACAAACAAGTCGAGCTTGACGTCGCCGGATTGAACGATACCGGCTTTGTCAGCGATCATTTCCCCCAATCGTTCGTCATGACGTACCGCCATTTTTGCGATTTGACGGGAAGAAGCGCCAATCGCGCAGAGGAAGCGGAATTGTGGAAATTGGGCAGAAGCGTGTACGAACAGCCTGTGGAGGCCTATCCGGGCATGACGGAAACGCTAGGCAGGCTGCTCGAGGCGGGGCATGAGCTGCATTTGTATACGGGCGGCGAGGCGGACATACAGCAACGGAAAATCGACCGCTTGGGGCTCGCCGAATATTTCGGCGAACGGATGTATATCCGGCAGCATAAAAATGCGGATGCGTTGGAGCGGATTTTATCCGAAGGCGGCTTCGACCGGTCCCGTACGTGGATGATCGGCAACTCCCTTCGCACGGACATCGCTCCCGCCTTGCAGGCGGGCATTCACGCCATTCATTTCAAACAGCCGAAAGAATGGAAATATAATGTGATCGAATTCGAATCGACGCCGGAGGACAGTCTTTTTACGGTTACGGCGCTCGAAGAAGTGCCCGGCGTGATCGCATCTTATTTGAAACGGCATGACCGAGCCTGAGGATCGATCCACGGCTCAAATAAGGGCCGAATATTTAAAAAAATGGCATTCCAACGAAGCGTTGGATGCCATTTTTTTAGATTCGATGCATGACCTGCCATTACTCCTGCCGTTCCAACGCCAGCTCGCCCGTATTCGGATCGGCGATCCGCAGTTTCGCCTTATACGAGCTTCCGTCGCCCTCCTTGAACGTCAGAGCCTGCGTAACGCCTTTCTGCAGCAAGGATTTGATCATCGTCTCCGTTAACGGTTTGCCGAAGCTCTCTTTCCAAATGACAAATTTGCAGCCTTCCCGATACCGGTTGCAGCCATAGCCTTTCCGCCCCATAATGATGCGCCCGCCACAGCCGGGACGCGGGCAATCGCCGAAATGCGCCGGCTCCTCGCTCCGCTTGTCCGTCGCCGTATCGCCCTGCGCCCCGGAAACAGCGGCCGCGTGCCGCTCCCCATCGTCCTTGCTTCGCCGCTGCGTTCGGGTTCCCTTGGCGGAACCGCTCTTCTTGCGCGAAACATCCGTCTCGCCTTCCGCGAAAGCTTCCTTCGCCGCCGGACGTTGATATTTAACCTTATCAATAATTAATGTCGTGAACTTTATTACATTTTCCATAAAGCGTTCGTTCGACGCCTCGCCTTTCGAAATTTGATGCAGCCGCCTTTCCCATTGTCCTGTCATTTCGGGAGACGTCAACAGATCGATGCCAGCATGGCGGATCAATTCGACGGCGGTGCGGCCTTTTTGCGTGACCGTAATCCGCTTGCCTTGCATCGTAATATAGCCGACCTGCTTCAATCGCTCGATCGTCGCGGCACGCGTCGCCGGCGTGCCCAGTCCGGCATCCTTCATCGCTTCGCGCAATTCTTCGTTCTCCATCTGCTTTCCGGCGCTTTCCATCGCTTTCAGCAGCGTTCCTTCGGTGTAGGCTTTAGGAGGCTGGGTCGATTTCTCTTTGGCGACGGCTTCCGTACAAACAGTCGGCGCGTTGGCATCGATCTGAAAGGGAACGAGCAGCAGTTGTTCCGCTTCCTCTTCCTCGGCTTCTTTTTTGGCCGCCGGCTTTTTCGGCTTGTCCGGTTTCTGCTCTTCGATGACCGCTTTCCAGCCGAGCAGCAGCAATTCCTTCACATTCGTTTTGAACGTTTCCTGCTCGACTTCGGTCCATAACGCATGCTGTTTATACTCCGCAGGCGGATAGAATTGCGCCAAAAACCGGCGTACGATCAAATCGTATACCTTTTGCTCGTCTGCGCTTAACGCGCCCGCTTTTTTCAGCGTCGGCAAAATCGCGTGATGATCTTCAACCTTGGCGGGATTGCAGACCGCCTTATTGTTCTTATGCACGCGCGAGCGCTCCGCCCCCTCGGCAAGCGGCCCGTACGCCGTCGATTTCAGCATATGCAGCGTTTTGTGCATCGGGTCGATGTTTTGCTCGGTAACATAGTTGGAGTTCGTACGCGGGTATGTAATGACTTTATGCTTTTCATACAACGCCTGCGCCACATCCAACGTTTTTTTGGCGGAGAAGCCGTATTTGGCGTTCGCATCCCGTTGCAAAAGCGTCAAATCGTACAATTTATACGGATATTCCTTCGTTTCCTTCACTTCGTAATTGACAATGCGCGCCGGCTTGCCGGCGACCTTGGCCGCGAGCTGCTGCGCCTGTTCCTGCGACGTAATTCGTTCCCCCTGCCATGTGCCTTGATAGGTCGTGTTCTCCTGCTGGAATTGGGCGATACAATCGTAGAAAGTTAACGACTCGAACGCTTCAATCTCTTTCTGGCGATCATAGATCAACGTTAATACGGGCGTTTGCACTCTTCCGACCGACAACAGCGTACGATGCTTGGTCGTGAAAGCGCGCGACGCGTTCATGCCGATGAGCCAATCCGCTTCGCTTCTGGCGCGCGCCGCCCGGGTCAAATTGTCGAATTCCGCGCCGTCGCGCAATTCGGCGAATCCGCGGCGGATCGTCTCGGCGGTCAAATCGGAAATCCATAGCCGCTTTACCGGCTGGCGGAGCTTCAAATGCTGTTGAATCAGGGCGAATATATATTGCCCTTCCCGCCCGGCATCGCAAGCGTTGACGATCAGGTCGCAGCGCTTGGCCAACTGGCCGATCGTCTTCAATTGGTCTTTCGTTTTCGGATTCGGAACGATGAGGAACCGTTCGGGAATAATCGGAAGATCGTTAAAATTCCATTTTTTATATTTATCGTCGTATAAATCCGGTTCCGCCAGCCCGACCAGATGGCCGATCGCCCACGTAACGATATAGCGCTCCCCTTCCAAGTACGTCCGGTTATTCTTCGCCTTCGGCTCGATCACGGCGGCAATATTCCGCCCCATATCAGGCTTCTCGGCGATCACTAACGTCTTCATTGCCGCGGCAGCTCCTTGCGGCCGCGCACCCGTTCGTAAGTGACGAACGTATGCGGGTATATATTCTTCTCGTCTATCGTCCCGGGAACGGACTCAACGATCCGCCACTCATCCTCGTCCCATTCCGGGAAAAAGGCGTCCCCTCCCGCAAAGGAATGATCGATCTCGGTCACAAGCAGGCGATCCGCGTAAGGCAGCAGCAAACGGTAAATTTCCGCGCCTCCGATCACCATGAGCGGCTCGCGCTCGGCCAGCGCCAGCGCTTCCTCCAACGATCTTACGATCGTGCAGCCTTCATGCCTGAAATCGCGGCTTCGCGTCAATACGACATTCGTCCGGTTCGGCAAAGGCTTGCCGATCGATTCGAACGTTTTGCGCCCCATCAGCACCGTTTTGCCGGAAGTTTGCCGTTTGAAATAGGCCATGTCGGCCGGCAAACGCCATGGAAGCTTGTTATCGACCCCGATCGTTCTGTTCCGGTCCATCGCCCATATTAAAGAAATGCTCATCGTATCGTCCCCTTCTGCTATGTCCGTATTCGCTTATACCGCTACAGGCGCTTTAATGGCGGGATGCGGGTTATAGCCTTCCATTTCGATATCCGGAACGTCAAAATCGAACACCGACTTGATCGAACCGTTCAACCGCAGTTTCGGAAGCTCCCGCGGCTCGCGGCTAAGCTGGGTATGAATCTGATCCAGATGATTGACGTATATATGCGCGTCGCCGAGCGTATGCACGAACTCCCCTACATCCAATCCGCATTCATGCGCAATCATATGCGTCAAGAGCGAATAGCTGGCGATGTTGAACGGGATGCCAAGGAAAATGTCTCCGCTTCTTTGGTACAATTGGCAAGACAGCTTGCCGTTTGCGACATAAAACTGAAACAGCGTATGGCAAGGCGGAAGCGCCATCGAAGGAACGTCCTCCGGGGACCAGGCGGTAACGATTAATCTTCGCGAATCGGGATTGCGCTTGATCGCATCGATCACACCTTGCAACTGATCGATCGTGTCGCCTTGCGACGTTTTCCAGTTTCTCCATTGTTTGCCGTATATGTCGCCCAATTCGCCGAACTGCGCGGCGAACGCGTCGTCTTCCAATATGCGCCGCTTGAAGCTTTCCATCTGTTCTTCGTATAACAGGTTGAATTCCGGGTCCTCCTGCGAGCGCAATCCGAAGTTCGTCATGTCCGGTCCTTCGTATTGCGGACTTTCGACCCATCTTTTGAAAGCCCATTCGTTCCATATATTGTTGTTATGCCGAAGCAAATAGCGAATATTCGTATCCCCTTTAATGAACCAGAGCAATTCGCTCGATATGAGCCTGAACGGCACTCTCTTGGTCGTGAGCAACGGAAACCCTTCGTTCAAGTCGAATCTCATCTGGTAGCCGAAGACGGATACCGTCCCCGTACCGGTACGATCGTCTTTCCTCGTCCCATGCTCCAACACATGCTTTAACAAATCGATATATTGTTGCTCGCTTCTGCTCATCTTTCGCGCACCCTCCATTGCCGTTTCTCAATATCACCAATACAGATAGTGTACCATGCCGGTCCCGAACTGTTAACCGGCTAATCCGCCGACCTCCGCTTTTTGCGCATCGCATAACGCTCCATGGCGGACCGATGCAATTGAATCTCTTCCTCCGTCTCCGGAATAACGGCGGGAACCGGGGACGGCTTGCCGTTTTCGTCCAAAGCTACAAAAGTAAGCAAAGCGGTCACGGTCAGTGTGCGTTCGCCGGTCAGTAAATCTTCCGCATATACTTTCGCGTACGCTTCCATCGAGCTTCGATGCGTCCAGGTCACGCACGCTTCGATCTCGATCGCTTGCCCGACGCGAATCGGAGCGATAAAATCCAGATGATCGCTCGAAGCGGTCACGACCGGCCGGCGCGCATGGCGCATACAAGCGATCGCAGCCAATTTGTCGATATACTCCATCACTTTGCCGCCGAACATCGTGCCATGCATATTCGTATCCGACGGGAAGACCAGCTGCGTCAGAATCGAACGCGAGCTGCCCACCGTTTTCGGTTGCAGCGCTTCCATGCGAAAACCCCCTTTTATAGCGTAGACAAAGAAAAAGGTCTTCGCATGCCGCGTCAAGACCTCTTCTCTATTGTAACGGAACGATGCGGAATTTTCCACACTTTCGCATCGGCATCCGGTATGCAAAAAAAAGGGGTTGCCCCTTCTTCGTTCGGCACGAGAAAGGGCAGCCCTCTGTGTTGAAATTCGCGTTTATTACCTTACGATCGTATGAATCGGATGGCCCAATGCCGTTTCCGAAGCTTCCATAACGAGCTCGCCGAGCGTCGGATGCGCATGAATGGTAAGAGCGATATCTTCGAGCGTCGCTCCCATCTCGATGGCAAGGGCGATTTCGGAGATCAGGTTGGAAGCCTCGATGCCGACGATTTGTCCGCCAAGGATAAGTCCGGTATCCGCATCGGCAACGATTTTGACGAAACCGTCTGCGCCGTTCAGCGATACGGCTCGGCCGTTCCCCGCATAAGGGAATTTGCCGACTTTCGTTTTATATCCTTTCTCCTTCGCTTCCGCTTCGTTATAACCTACGCTGGAGCATTCGGGATCGGTGAAGCATACCGCCGGAATACATTTGTAATCTACGACGCTAGGCATGCCGGCAATCGCTTCGGCCGCCACTTTGCCTTCATAAGACGCCTTATGCGCAAGCGCGAGGCCTGGAACGATATCGCCAATCGCGAAAATATGCGGAATGTTCGTGCGTCCTTGGTTGTCGACTTCGATTAAGCCGCGATCCGTCATTTTAATGCCGATCAGATCGAGTCCGAGCTCGCCGTCCGTATTCGGGCGGCGTCCGACCGTCACGAGCAAGTATTCGGCGGTTACTTCCTTCTCTTCCCCGCCTACCGTAAATTTCACGGTTACGTCTTTCTCGGTTTGCGTAGCGCTTTGCGCTTGGGCGCTTGTATGAATTTCGAACCCGCTTTTCTCCATTTTCTTCTGAACGAGTCTTGTCAATTCTTTGTCGAAGCCCGGCAGCACCGTTTCGGCGCCTTCGATGATCGTAATTTTCGTTCCGAACTTCGCGAACATTTGGCTTAATTCCGCCCCGATATAGCCGCCGCCGATCACGATCATGCTTTTCGGCAACTCTTGCAATTCGAGCGCCTCGGTCGAGGACAGAATGCGGCCGCCGTACGGGAATGCTTTCAATTCGATCGGACGCGAACCTGTAGCGATGATGCAATTTTTGAAACGGTAGCGCGGCGACTCCTGTTCGTTGAACACGCGCGCTTCGTTTTCATTGATAAACATCGCTTCGCCTTGGAACATCTGCACCTTGTTCCCTTTGAGCAAAGCGGACACGCCGCCGGACATCTTGTTCACGACGCCCTGTTTAAATTCCTGCACTTTGGCAAAATCCACTCTCACATTATCCATTGTAATTCCGTAATGCGAGGCGTGATTGGCCGATTCATATTGATGCGCCGCGGAAATGAGCGCCTTCGACGGAATACAGCCGCGGTTCAAGCAAACGCCGCCCCAATCCGACTTGTCGACGATCAATACGCTTTGTCCCAATTGCGCGGCGCGGATCGCGGCGACATAACCGCCGGGACCTGCACCGATAACCAATGTGTCAATATCTAAAGAAGCATCTCCTACTACCATGATTACACCTCCATAACGAGCAATTCCGGATTAGCAAGCAACGATTTGATGTAGTTCAGGAAGTTTTGCGCTGTCGCCCCGTCGATGATGCGGTGGTCGTAGCTTAAGGAAAGTGCCATGACCGGCGCCACCACGATTTCTCCGTTTTTCACGACAGGTTTTTCCGAGATGCGACCGGTACCGAGAATGGCCACTTCCGGGAAGTTGATGATCGGCGTGAAGAACATGCCGCCGGCGGAACCGATATTCGTAATCGTAATTGTGCCGCCTTTCATTTCGTTCGGGCCGAGCTTGCCTTCGCGGCCGCGAGTCGCCAAATCTTTAATATCGTTTGCGATCATCCAGATGCTGCGGCGGTCGGCGTCCTTAATGACCGGTACGATCAAGCCGTTGTCCGTATCGGTCGCAATGCCGATATTGTAATATTTTTTGTACACGATCTCGTTGTTTTCCTCGTCGATCATCGCGTTCATGGCCGGGAACTGGCGGCATGCCGCAACGAGCGCTTTGACGATAAACGGCAAATACGTTACTTTGATGCCTTTCTTCTCGGCGATCGGCTTCATGCGGGTGCGGAATTCCACCAATTCCGTGACGTCCACCTCGTCCATATGCGTAACATGCGGCGCCGTATAAGCGGATTTCACCATCGCATTGGAGATGGCTTTGCGGATGCCTTTGAACGGTACCCGTTCTTCTTCGGCGCGCGCATCGACAACGGCCGCTTGAGCAGGGGCCTTCGCTTCCGCAGCTTGTTCCGCCGGAGCTGCCGCAGGCGCTGCTGCGCCTCCTTGCGCGAATCGCTCCACGTCTTCGCGCGTAATTTTGCCGTTCTTGCCCGTTCCGGTCACTTCGGCGATATTGACGCCTTGCTCGCGCGCGAATTTGCGGACGCTTGGCGTTGCCAGCACTTCCTTCGCGCTGACTGCCGCAGGCGCAGCCGCTGCCGTCGCTTCAGCCGGTGCTGCCGGAGCCGGTTCGGCCGCCGCAGGCGCGGGAGCCTCCTCCGCCGGAGCGGCTTGTTCCGGAATATCCCCTTCCGCATCGATGATGGCGACGACTTCGCCCATATGGCATACTTGTCCGTCTTTCGCCAACACTTCAAGCACTTTGCCGTTTACCGGGCAAGGCACTTCGACGATCGCCTTATCGTTTTGCACTTCCATGATGATGTCTTCGTCAGTGACCGTATCGCCCGGTTTAATGTGCATTTTAATAATTTCGCCTTCATGCAGGCCTTCGCCCAATTCCGGGAAACGATATTCAAATTTCGCCACGATCAAAACCCTCCTTAACGTTTTCCGAAGGAATACTTCGTCAGCATATGCTTATTCGTTCTAGTTTATTAGAAATCCAATACTTTATTGAGAGCCGCAACGATCCGTGCCGGCGTAGGAAGCCATTGGTCTTCGATTTGCGCGAACGGATATACCGTATCCGGTCCGGCAACGCGAAGCACCGGCGCTTCCAGGTGCAGAATCGCGTGTTCGTTGATTTGCGCAATAATTTCCGCAGCGGCGCCGGACGTTTTTTGCGCTTCTTGCACGACGATGCAGCGGTTCGTTTTCTTGATCGATTTGACGATCGTTTCGATATCGAGCGGCATTAATGTGCGCAGGTCGATGACTTCCGCTTTGATGCCGCGCGTTTTCTCGATTTCGTCAGCCGCTTTTTGCGCCGTATGCACCATCAGGCCGTAGGCGAGAATCGTAACGTCCGCACCTTCGCGCACGACGTTCGCTTTGCCGATTTCTACCGTATACGCGTCTTCCGGCACTTCCGCCCGGAACGCATGATATAAGTTCAAATGCTCCATGAAGAAGACCGGGTCGTTGTCGCGAATCGCGGAAATAAGCAGCCCTTTCGCATCGTAAGGATTGGAAGGGATCACGACTTTAATTCCCGGCGTTTGCAGCGCCAATCCTTCAAGCGAATCGGTATGCAGTTCCGCCGCTTTGACCCCGCCGCCGAACGGCGTACGGAATACAATCGGGCTATGGTAACGGCCGCCGGAACGATAACGCATCCGTGCCGCTTGTACGAACATTTGATCCAGCGCTTCATAGATAAAGCCGACAAACTGAATTTCCGCTACCGGGCGGAAACCTTGAATTCCCAGACCGACGGCCATCCCCGCAATCGCGGATTCCGCCAGCGGCGTATCGAATACGCGATTTTCGCCGAACTCTTTCTGCAAGCCTTCGGTAGCGCGGAATACGCCGCCGACATGACCTACGTCTTCCCCGAATACGACGACGTTCGGATCGTTCTTCAATTCAACGCGCATCGCGTCGCGAATCGCTTCTTTCATATTCATTTGTGCCATTGTAGTTTGTCCTCCTTTTTCCCCTTATTGAAAATCCGCTTTTTGCTCTTCCAAATGAGGAGGCGTATGCTCGAACATGCTGTCGATCAAACCGGCTACCGTCATTTTTTCCGTAGCTTCCGCTTTTTTGATTTGCTCGTTCACTTTCGCTTTCGCTTCTTCTTTTACGCGGGCCGTTTCTTCTTCCGACCAAAGCCCTTTTTTCTCCAAATATTTGCCGAAACGAACGAGCGGATCGCGAACGCTCCATTCCGCCTCTTCTTCTTTCGTACGGTATTTCGTCGTATCGTCCGCCATCGAGTGCGGCCGGAAACGGTACGTAATCCCTTCGATCAGCGTCGCTCCTTCGCCGCCCCGGGCGCGTTCCGCCGCTTCTTGCACCGCCGCAATCACGGCAAGCACGTCCATTCCGTCGACCTGCACGCCTTTAATGCCCGCCGCAACCGCTTTATGCGCGATCGATTGAGCAGCCGTTTGCTTGGCGAACGGCGTCGTAATCGCATAACCGTTATTTTGCACGAAGAAAATAACAGGCAGATTAAATGCGCCGGCAAAGTTCAACCCTTCATAGAAGTCGCCCTCGGAGGAACCGCCGTCGCCTGTATACGTAATGGCTACATTTTTTTGATTTTTCAGCTTGAAGCCCATTGCAATGCCCATCGCGTGCAAAATTTGCGCGCCGATAATAATTTGCGGCATCAATACGTTGACGCCTTCCGGAATTTGCCCGCCGTGCTGATGGCCGCGGGAGTACAGGAACGCTTGATACAGCGGCAAACCGTGCCATACGATTTGCGGCATGTCGCGGTAACCCGGACAAATGAAATCTTCTTTATTTAAAGCATATTCACTGCCGACCATGGTCGCTTCTTGTCCCGATACAGGCGCGTAAAAGCCGAGACGACCTTGGCGGCCTAAATTAACGGCACGCTCATCCCATGTTCTTGTAAAGACCATGCGATACATAATTTCTTTTAACTGATCGTCGGAGAGTTTCGGCATTTTCGCTTTGTTAATGATTTCTCCGTCGGGAGACAATACGGACAAAGCTTCAACCGGATCCGCATGCACTTCATAAGAAAGCTTGCTCATGTTCTTCACCTCTAATGAATTTGAATTTCATGTTACGCTGTTATAGAATTATTATATACCTGTTATAAGAGTTTGGTCAAAATATATCGTGGAAAAACTATAATTTTTCTTTTTTGTATGTATAACAGTATACAAAAATCGACTAGAACAGCTTAATACAAACTTGAATAAATTGTGAAATGAACAGGATATCATCCCTATAGTTTCCTAAATGACTAAAAATAAAACGAAAAAGGTGGAAATGATGACGGAAGAACGATATTTAAAACGTACGATTATAAAAGAAGAGTTGACGAGCGGATTTCTTCAAGAAGAACGAACGGCCAGAGTATACTTGCCGCCGGGATATCAGGAACTGCTCAGTTATCCTGTCGTGTACTGCCAGGACGGAGAGGATTTTTTCAATTTCGGCCGGATCGCCACGATTGCGAATCAATTAATTTTGGATGAAGATATCGAACCGTTCATCATCGTCGGCGCCGATGTCGACAAGCGGAAGCGCACCTCGGAATATTCGCCGGACGGAGAGCGTTTTGCCGATTATGTACGCTTTTTTGCCGAAGAACTGGTCCCTTATATGGAGGCAAAATATCCGATCCGCTCCTCCGGCGCAGAACGCATTCTCGCGGGAGATTCGCTGGGCGGGACAGTCTCGGTTCATATCGCGCTTCATTATCCCGATCTGTTCCGGCGCGTCATCTCCCTGTCCGGCGCATTCTATCCGGCTTCGCAGGAGCGGATCGCCGCCGCGGCCGATTTATCCTGGCTGCGCATGTATATGCTCGTCGGGTTGCAAGAGACGGCTTTCGAAACCGACCGCGGGGTTTTCGATTTCGTCGACTTGAACCGGAAGACGCGGGATTTGTTGGCCGGAAGGAACGCCGATCTGCATTACTTGGAAAAAGACGGCCGGCATCTATGGGGTTTCTGGCAGCAGCAATTGCCCGATGCGCTGTCCTATTTCCTGCGGTAAATCCCAACCCCCAATAAAACAGCGGCAGCATTGGACGAGAAATGAAAGTCCTAGACTACCGCTGTTTTATTGAGCAATGGTTTTATTACACAGCGAATGCAGTCCACAGCATCGAAAGACCTGAACATAAGAGGAGACCATCCAATACATATCGGAATGAGGCAATACTCATACGCTTCACTATTCTCTTGGCGACGAACGTGCCAAGCATGAGAGAGGCACCTATCATAACACCCTGTAAAATCAATTCGATCGGAAGTGCTCCGAGCTCTTGGAAAGTCACAACTTTGCTGCTATAAAGTGCAAGTGAACTAGCAGCTTCCGTAGAAAGAAATGCTCCTTTCATCAATCCATAGGAAGTAAATGCCGGGACGCTTAGAGGGCCGGTTGAAAGGACGATTCCGGTCAAATAGCCGATAAATCCGCCGGCGATGGAAAGCTGCCATAAGGAAATATGTTTTTTGCGTGCATCAAGCCAATGCCTTAAAGGAATCATAGCCAGAAAAAAGATGCCCAGTCCAATATCGACAATATGCACTGGCAATACCCACAAAGTACTAGCTCCCATCGCTGCGGCAGGTACGCCTGTAACGGAGTATGCGGCAAAAGCCTTCCAATTGATTTCACGCCACCAGGCAATTACCCTTGAAATATTGGCCATGACAGCAGCGACTGCCATGATGGGTACAGCTTGCTTTGGGCCAAATGTAAATACCAGAACAGGCAATAACATGATGGATGAGCCTGTTCCTATAACGCCACTTACTGTCCCTGCCGCCAACCCTGCAAGTAATACAAATAAATATCCTCCCAATCGCAACACTCCCAAAAATCTTTACCATTCACATCAGCACGGCTAATTCTCCTCCGCCACAGCGATAACCTCCCTTGCTGCTTCTATGAAAGATAATATGATGGGTGAGAGCCACTTATCTTTATGCCATAACATCTGTGTATGCACGTGCAAATCCGGAATTTGCCATGGAAGAGCAACAAGCTCGCCCCGTTCAACTTCGGCTTTCGCTGTTATTTCAGGAAGAAAGGCAATACCGATTCCCGTAATTGCACATTGTTTAATGGCTTCGGCATTTTGAAACTCTAAATACGTAATACTATCAATGCCCTCTTTCTCAAATTGCCGGTCAAACATGGTTCGATAGGTACAACCTTTTTCATTCGTCAGGAACACTTCTTCGTGAAAATCTTCCAGCTTTAGTGTTGTTCGTTTCGCGAGCGGATGGTCCGGAGCGGCGAAAAAGCGGAAAGTTTCTTCCACCAACGGCTCCACCGCAAGTCCGCTTGAGCGAATGGGTTCGTCCAACATAAAGACGACATCCGCGGTTCCCTCAAAGAGCGTATGCTTGAGCTCTTGATTTGGAACGGAGCGGAAGATGAGACGAACTCCCGGATGGCGCGAACGAAATAGGCGAAAGACTACGGGAAGCCGATAGGCGCAAAGAACCTCGTTGGCACTTACCGTTAGGGTGCCGCTTAAATTCCCATCGTCATGAACGACGCTGCGGGCTTCGTCCAATTTATTTAGAACGCCTTGGATATGAGTTAAAAAGCGTTTACCCGCAGTTGTGATAACAAGCTGCTTGCCCAAGCGGTCGAAGAGGCGAACACCAAGCTCATCCTCCAATGCTTTTATTTGCATCGTGACGTTGGAGGGGACGTAGTTCAGCACTTCCGCGGCCCGACTGAAATTTAAAGTGGATGCAACCGTGCGGAACGTAATCAGTTGGCGCAATTCCATCATACAATCCCCCTTTAACTTTCAATAATATTGAATACTAATTTGAATATCATTCACTTTTATTGAGGATATCACAGGCCTATACTAAGTACAAGAAATACATTTCAAATGTGGTTTCATTTTGAAGGGAGCGACAACACGATGGATTATGAGATTTTTGATTTGGGTGACGTGACCCTGCAATCAGGAGTGACGTTGCCGAGCGCTTTTCTTGCTTATAAGACTTATGGAAGATTGAATGAAAAAAAAGATAATGTCATCGTCTATCCAACGGCTTTTGGCGATCAGCATGTTCAGAACGAATGGTTGATTGGAAACGGCATGGCGCTAGATCCGCGAAAATATTTCATTATCGTTCCAAATCTGCTGGGCAACGGATTATCTTCGTCTCCCAGTAACACGCCTCCCCCATTCGACCGGGCTAATTTTCCGCAGGTAACCATCTATGACAACGTTAAATTACAGCATCGACTGGTGGCCGAAAAATTCGGCATTCAAAAGATCGCTCTCGTCGTTGGATGGTCCATGGGAGGCATTCAAGCTTTCCAATGGGGGGCAAGTTATCCGGAAATGGTAGAACGAATTGCACCTTTCGCCGGAGTTGCCAAGACTTGGCCCCATACGTATGTGGTTCTGGAAGGAATGAAAGCTCCGCTCATGGCTGCAGCCCGCTTCGATTCAAGCAAACTAAGCCAGTTGACTTCTGCAGACATGCGCGCCGTTGGCCGTGTCTATGCGGGATGGGGCTTATCGCAGGCGTTTTACAGAGAGGAACTTTATCGTGAGCTGGGATATGACTCATTGGAAGATTTTGTCGCTGGCGTCTGGGAAGATACCTTTATGAAGCTAGATCCGCACAATGTATTGGCCATGTTGTGGACAGGCCAACATGCAGATATTAGCGCAAACCCCTCCTATAACGGAGATTTCGATAAAGCGCTGGGAAGCATTAAAGCACTTGCCTGCGTCATGCCAGGGAGCACGGATCTTTTCTGCTCGGCGGACGATAACGAATACGAGGCCAGCCTTATGCCTAATGCTGTTTTTCATCCTATCGATTCGATCTGGGGCCATATTGCCGGGCGGGGAATCAACACTGCCGATAATAATTTTATTGATGACAATCTAAAACGCTTGTTGTCGCTTAGTACAAACGGTTAGATCATCCCTGCCCGATCGTATTTTGAGGTCGCCGGAACTTACTGGTCGACCTCCTTTTTGTGTAGTCGTGCTTGCTGAGCAATTCTGCCCGTTAGTTTAATGCCATCGCCAATCTATTGACACCAGCGGACTCTATTTGGGCAAAATCGCACCGGCGTTGCATTAAATCTTCTAGCTGGGATGCGGTACCATGGAAATATAACGGATTTCCGAGGTCTTATTTTTGAATTCCAGTCAAATATTTGGAATTAACGGATTTTCGAACCGTTAACATGTCGCGATCGGCTGAGAATCCTTGGTTTTGTGAAGTTTCGACAAAAATATAGCCCTCAAAATCCGCTAACTCCGCCAAAATTGCGTTATTGGATCAAATAAGGCCTCCAAAATCCGTTAACCTTGTTTTCCGTTACAAATTTTGAGCAAAAAAACTCTATAAGAAGCCTATCGCCGGCAAAAGGCGGCAGACAGATCGCCTCTGCCTGCCGCCTTTCTTCCCGAGACCGCTTCCTCTCAGTCTTCCCGCTGCAACGATTCGCGTTCGCAAATATGCTGCAGCAATCGCTCGCATCCTTCGTTGACCAATTCATACGTTTCCTCGAAATTACCGGTATAATACGGATCCGGCACTTCGCGCATCGGATGCTCAGGTACGTAGTCCATCATCCGCACGATTTGCGAATGCCGTTCGCCCCCCGGAATGCTGCGCACGTTGCTCACGTTCGAATCGTCCATGCAGACGATATAATCGAACTTCCCGAAATCCGCACTTTCCAATTTGCGCGCCTTCATTCCTTCATAAGAAATGCTATGCTTGCGCAAAATCCGGCGCGTCCCCTCATGCGGTTCCTTGCCGATATGCCAGCTTCCCGTTCCGGCGGAATCCGCCGCGATCGCGCCGCTCAGCCCTTTCGCTTCGACTTTGGCGCGGAAAATCGCTTCGGCCATCGGCGAACGGCATATATTTCCCAAACATACGAATAATACTTTAATCATTTTCATATCTCCTCGTATAGTATCTTTTGAAAGCTCTTATAGGTTAGTTTCCATCCCCTGAGGGGGATGGAAAACGGCCTCGAAATTTCCAGGCTCGTTCTTTGAAAATTTCATCTGGGACTGGACTTTCCGGC
>NZ_CAKKLI010000034.1:0-53435 GCF_918697855.1 Paenibacillus sp. CECT 9249
GGTATTGATACACCAAAAAGCTTTCGACCTATGATCTGCCCATATTAATTACCCCAAAAACGGATACAGTTTGCAACTCTATTTTCATTTATGGCGATGGTCGTCAGGCCATGGGGGATTTGTATGATATTTCGTCCCACCTTTGCAGGATCAGGGCTCAAATCGCTCATTGTGTATGAAATTTCGATCATATTCGCCGGACTGCATTCACACGCCGCTCGTTTTGTATGATATTTCGGCTACATTTGTCATGCCTATGCTGATTCATCATCCAAACCCGGTTAAAAATGAACGCAACGCCATTGGATTTGGCATGCATTTACATTACTCGAGCTAGGATCGGAGTTGTCGATTCATGCATTCACTCAACCCTCATACTCACCTTCATAAGGCTCGTCTTCCACAGCAAGCTGCAGCGCGGCCAGTTCCCGCTTCAGGCTGTCGATCACGCCCGCATAGGCGGTATCATGGTAAACATTGTTCATCTCGTAGGGATCGTTCTTCAGATCGAACAACTCCCATTCCGGCGGCCGGCGTTCGTCGAGGGAACCCGTCGTCCCCAGAGCGTCCGCATAATAATAAATCAGTTTGTACTCATGCGTGCGAATGCCGTAATGAGAATAGACGGAATGCTCCTTATCGAGATGCATCCAGTAACGGTAATACATGGACGTCCGCCAATCGTCCGGCGTCTCGCCCTTCCAGATCGGGCGGAAACTTCGGCCCTGCATCTCCGCCGGTACCGCAGCTCCGGCCGCATCCAGAAACGTTGCCGCGAAGTCCACGTTCAGCACCATATCTTTGTTAACGCCGCCCGCCCGTATCTCTTTCGGATATTGAATGAGCAAGGGCATCCGCAACGATTCCTCATACATAAAGCGCTTGTCGAACCAACCGTGGTCTCCCAGGAAAAAGCCTTGATCGGAAGTGTATACGACAATGGTATTGTCCCGAATGCCTTCCGCTTCCAACGTATCGAGCAGAATGCCGACGCTCTCGTCGATCGAAGCGACGCAGCGGAGATAATCTTTGATATAGCGCTGATATTTCCAGCTTTTGACCTGCTCCGGCGTGCTTCCTGCCGGCGGCTCTCCCTTGACGTCCTTGGGCAATAAATCCCGGTCGATCCGCATTCTGGCGGCGCGGGCGGCCTCCGCCCGCGTACTGTAGTCGTCGTGAAACGTGACGGGCTCGGGAATGTCGACATCCTCGTACAGGTCGGCGTACTTGGGCGAAGGCAGCCACGGGCGATGCGGCGCTTTATGATGGCACATCAGCAAGAACGGCTTGGTCTTGTCGCGGCGGCGGATCCAATCGGCGGACATGTCCGTAATGACATCCGTCACATAACCGCCAATCTTCTTCGTCTCCCCCATCTCGATAAATTCCGGATCGAAATAGTCTCCTTGGCCCGGCAGCACGTTCCAATAATCGAATCCGGTCGGATCGGACTTGCCGCCATGGCCCAAATGCCATTTGCCGATGATTGCCGTGGCGTACCCCGCTTGCTGCAGCAGCTTGGTAAAATTCATCATCGTCCCGTCGATGTCGTCGTCGAGCGTCTTCACGCCGTTGATATGATTATAGACGCCCGTCAAGATCGTTGCCCGGCTCGGCGCGCAAATGGAATTGGTGCAGAAGCAATTGTCGAAGCGAATTCCGTTCTCCGCAATGCGGTCGATATTCGGCGTTTGATTGATCGCGCTGCCGTAGCTGCCGATCGCATGCGATGCGTGATCGTCGGACATAATGAACAGAATGTTGGGCTGATTCGTCTTCATCTGATCTACCATCCTTATCATTGCAATTGATAGACGCGAACCTCGGCATAGGAATTCCACTGGTTCACGCTGTTGCCGTGGCCGGTAATGCGGACATATCGCGCCTCGTGCTGTCTCAAATACGTTTTTTCGATATCCAGGCTTTCGCCGCTGCTTGTCCCCGCAAACGCCTTGTACCAGGTTTCGCCGTCCAGCGAAGTTTCGATCTCGAATTTGAAGCTCCGCTCGTTCCCGCGAATAAAGGCGATGCCGACGCTGTTCACGGCTGTCGCTTCCCCGAGGTCGAGCATGATCCATTGATCGCCTTCCGCTCCCCAGTACGTATTGAAATTGCCGTCAATCGCTTTATCTTCCGTATTTCCCTGGTCGGCTTGCGAGCCGCTTGCCGAAACGGCCGCAATCGGCAGTTCGGCCAAACGCTCCTCTTCCCCGTCAAGCGGCGTTAATTTGAAGTTGAAATGGTACACGCTCTTGATCTCGGGACTTTGCCGCGAAGAGACGATCAGCTTCGCGATGCCGGGAACGTCATCCGCCTGAACGGCCTGCACATCGTACAGCGCAGGATCGTAGACCGCTTCCACGACGGGCACGTTCGTACGGTCGAGCGGCAGCAGAATGTCATAGCTGAACGTCTGCTCGTCAAAACGGGCCCAAGGCTCGCCGTCGATGCTGACGCTCTGCAGGACGGGCACGGTCAACTCGCCGTCGGCAATGCTCCACTGGTCGAGCGGAACGCTTGCAAACGAAGTATCCGTATCCTCGATCGCCCCGACGATCGGGATCAACGTCACCGTCAGCCGCATCTCCTTCACATCATCCAGCTTGACGAACAGCTTGCGGATGCCATCGTTCTGATGCTGCTTGGCCGGATTGGGCGATTCCGGCAGCGGCTTGGCGTCCATGACGCCGAATTTCGCCTCGATCGGATGGCCCGATGCATCGCGGGCGTCGCTGTCCAGGCCGACCCACAACTTCTCTCCGCCTTTGGCGAACATCGCCGATTTGCCGTCCTCGCTGACTTGAATGTCGGCTTCCGTATGCATGAACCAGTACGCGGTGGACGGGTTCAAGAAGGAAACCTCGTCCTGAATCGTCGCTCTCGTCCGGTTCGAGGCGAGCATGACGCCCCGCTTCGCCGAGGAGACATGCTTGTTGTACGCCTCCGTCAGATTGGCGATCGCAAACCCGCCAAGCGGCTTGCTTTCCGTCTTCTCGATTTTGGCGAATGCCTTAATATTTTGCTGCGCGCCGCCGTCGGGATTGATGACTAACGTGTTATGCCCCTCCGGATTCAAACGGTAGTAAGTCAAACGTTCCTTCTCGTAATTCGAATAGCCCGGCAGATTGTAATCGTCTTTGCCCAGATCGATCGCCCATTGCTGGCCGAGCGCTTCGAAGACGAAGCTTCCCAGATCGTAATGACCGTGGCTGACGACATTATTGCCCGCCTTCAGCCCAAGGAAGCCGGTGTTGGGATCGTCCCATTTGCTGCGGAACGTCGCCACTTCCGTCCCGCTGAAATATTGGTCCAATTCCAGCGTTTGTCCGGGAAGGTAAGCATTCGGCTCGTACCAGAGCATTTCGAATTCGCTGCCGGCGTTTCTGTATTTGATCTTGTTGTCCAAATGCACGGAGGCTAACAATCGATCCCCGTATTTCTTCGCGATCCATAATTCTTCGGCGGCGATCACCTTGTTGTTCGAGGCGTCCCCGTAGTTCAGCGAGCCTACCGCGCCGCTCAAATAGGTCGGAAAATACGCCGTCTTGCTCAGTCCGGGCGTTTGGTCGTAGCCGTAGCTCGTGCCGAGCGCCGTTTCCAGCGAAGAGATGAAGCGAACAATGTATTCCAGCGTATATTTCCAATAGCTCGGGCCTTCCGCCCATGCTCCGTCCGGGGTGAACTCCAGCAAAATAAAATCTTCAAGCGCGTTGAACGCGACATCCAATATTTTGCCGCCGAATTGCTCCATCGTCACTCGCTCGCCGGACGGCAATACAATTTCCTTGTCGACATCACCGATCGCCATCAAGGCGAGCACGGAAGCCCCGTTGCATACCGCATTCCAATTATTCGTTCTTGGATAGGTGCGAATCCACCATACATTTTTGTTGTACGCCTCTAACGTTTTCACAAGCCCTTTCTCGACGATGGCGTCCTCGAGAATTTGCCGCTGCTCCGGCGTCCAGGCATCGTACAACCAATCGTACGCGATCGCGAGTCCTTCCATAAATTCGGCCGTGTTCAAAAATTCGTTCTCTTCGTTCCAATTCGGGAACTGCGATACCGTATAGACTTCATCCCAGATCCGCTGCTTATATTGTTCTTTCTTGACAGGATCGTCGCTCAGATGGTAGAGCATCCCCAGATTGATCACGAGCGGTCCCACTTGTCTGGAGCCGATCATCCTTCTGCCGTCCGGCAAATCGTCCGTAGGCAGCGCCATGCTGAGATGCTTCTCGCCTTGCTTCTGGATATCCTGATACCATTTGCCGATCGTCGTTTCTCCCGACTGAATCATCGATTTGACACGGTCAAAGTCAGACGAAGTCGCCAATATTCTCGGATGGGACGCGCCGTTGCTCTTCAACCGGGCGATCGCTTCGTCTCCGGCCGGCCGGTCGTAGACGATCTCCTTGATCGCTTCTTCGATATAAAATTTCTCGTTATCCTGCGGTTTGACGCTCTCATCCGCTTTGTCGAGCGCATCGTCGAACGGCATGGCGCTATCGCCGATGACGATGAGCCCTCTGCCTTTATAGTCCGTATACACCTGCTTCTGCAGGATCGTTCCCGCCATGTCCACAGGAACCATGACATCGTCGGAGGTAAACTCGATATGGGAATCGGGGCGCACTTCCCCGCCTATGACCGCATGATTCTTCGTTACCGTAACGTTCTGTCCTTTTGTTTTGACACGCGCGCTCTGCCCATGGACTTCCACGTCAACGCCCAAGGATCGGCCGACAAATCGAAGCGGCACGACGATTATTCCTTCGACTTTCCTCGGTAGGTTCGGCTCGTCGATCGCCCCCGCCATCCTCACATTATCTATCAGCGCGTTCGGGCTGCCCACGACCATCGCCAAAGATCCGGCAAGCCGGTTCTGAACGGAGATGCCAAGATCGTTGTCGAAATCCATCAACGAATCGGGCTTGTTGATCGCCTGCAATTGTTCCATCGTCTTCAGCTCTGTGCCGGAGTACACTCGCATATTGTCCAGCAGCGTCGTGAAGCTTTTGTCGCCGGCGGCGCCCGGCGTCAGGTCGGCTTGCGAAATCCGTTTCGCCCGGACCCGCAAATAGTTGATCCCCGTCGCCCCGTTGCTATTTTTCAACAATACCGAATCGATCTTCTTGACGCCGTCCACATAGACCGAGACCGTTTGCGCATCCGCTCCGAAGTCGATCGCGAAAGACAGCCTGTTCCATTGATTCACGATCAACGGCACTTTGCTGCCTTCCACTTTCAGGACGCCGTCGGCTCCCAAATTGCCAAGCGTAATGCCTTTATTGGCGCTGTCTTTGATTTCGAAAAATTTGCTTCCGTTAGAGTCCAGCGATTTGATATCGAAATCGAAGATGATCTCGCCCGTCAAGTCGTCCGTTCCGAACCGTTTGGCAAGGCCGACATCCGGCTGATCCGCTACGGATTCTTCGATCCGCAGCGCGACGCTGGTCCCGTTCGGAGCCGTATGTTCGTTCCGAAGCGCGCCGCTGGACTTTTTCACGTCCGCGATGCCGGTCATTTCCATTCCGCTTGGCGGCGCGCCGGTCTGGCTATATTGCTCGAAATCTTGCACCAAATAAACGGAAATATCGGATACCGCTGCCCTCGCGGGCATGGCGCCCGCCACTCCGCTCAAACCTATGGCCATGCTTAACAGCAAGCTGATGCGTCGAAACCATGTTCCCCTTGCATTCATCATCTAGTCGCTCCTCTCAAATCGGTTTACGAATGGTTATATCCCTCTCCTTGACCGTGACCTCATAACGTTCGCCGCAGTCCAATTCATAACAGCCGTCGGCGAATGGCCGAATCGATACGGCCGGGGCTTGTCCCCCTTTATATGGCGCAAGCACCGTCACAAAAGTAACCGTTCCGCTGTAAGTCCCTTGGAATCGCACTCTTGTGGACGCTCTCGCCACATCGTTGACGTCGGACAGCCGGCCGGACAGCAAATCCGTCTCGCCCCGCGGCTCCGTATAAATCGCCAGATTGGCAATATCGCTCGCAGCGACGACAGCATCCGCCGCGATCTCTACCTCCGTAAAATCCAAATGGAAGTACCGCTGCACTCCGTTTCGCTCCAGCCCTTCCACCCGATCCGCAATAACGACGAACCGGCGATCGACCAATGCTATATGGCGGTGATGGACAATCGGCTCGTAATTCATATGGTAAGCGCTTGCGATTTGATAGAAGCCTCTGTCTTCCACATTGTAAATTTCTCCGATTTTCTGCGGACCGTATGCGAACGAACCCAAATATTCGAAATGGTCCCTTTCGTCGATCAGGAGCGTGGAATGATAGTTGGCGCTCTTGAACTGTTTGCGGTCTTCATCCTCCCGATAGCAGAAAATGCCGGGATCGCAGACCATATTTTTCCCAAGCGCGGTAAAATCGAAGCTCATCAGATCGATATGGGCATGGAAGTTCTGCACCGGGCTTCTGCATGTGAACAGAAAGCTGAGCGCCTCCGCATCCCAGCCGCTGCGAATAATCGCTTGATGCAAGGTCCGGTTCCAGAACGTCGTCAATTTATCGCACTCGTAATACTTGCCTTGCAGCCCCTCCAAATCTTCATAGAACCGCCGCACATCCAATGCGCGCCACACATGTTTGCTTGCCTCGCTCATGATCTCCCGCATATCGATCAAGTTCGTTGCCAGCCCGAGCCAGGTCATATCGTCTAAGGCCAAATATCCGTACACTCCGCCCATCACGGCCAGATGATTCGCATGGGAATCCCCCACAGGCACGCATTTCCCGGTCGGCCGCAGCGAATAGATGGAATAGTCCAAATTGGTGCGCAACAGCTCCATATACCGGTCCGAGAACTCGAAATGAAACCGCTTGGCCAGGACGACGGCAAGGCCGAACCAGAACATGCAGCCGTTGTGATAGGAAGGGCAGCCTTCGATTTGTCCGCCGTCTTCGGTCAGTTGCGCCAAGGCGCATCGTTCGATCCCGTCGATCGCGAAAGCTTTCCATTCCTCCGCCTCCCGCAGCTCCGGGAAATAAAGCGCCGTCGTCAGAATGCCCAAGCATTCCATCAGAAAATGATTATGATCCGCCTTCGGCCACAGGATCGGCGAGACCTTGCGCAACATCCGAATCTGCTGGCACGCGGCCCACAGGTATTGCTCCAACACTTCTTCGGTAAACAACTCCGTATGTCCCAGATGCTCCAGTACGAGCGGCCACGTCTTATACGCGCGGATGCCGAGTTCCAACGCCCTTAGCGGATGGCATTGCGAGAAATATTCGATCGGATAGTCGATCATCTCTTCCCGAATCCCGACCGTTGCGATCCAATCCAACATTTCTTCGATAACTTTACGCCCGTATTTCTCATCCCGTGTTAAAGAATAGGCTTCCAGCAGATCCTGCCAATGCGTCATGCGGTTCAACTGCCACAGAAACTCGTTGTCATTATGCCTGCGTTCCAGCCAGCAAGGCGGATTGCCGACGAATTCGCGCACGCCGCCCGTACCCGGAAGCTTGAGCATGCCCCGGTACGCTTCCTCCGCACTGGCAATCGTCGCTTGCACGAGCTCCGGCATGTTGTCCGCAATATACTTGCTCTTCGCCGCTATCGGCTCCAATCGCGATCGCAGGTTGGCCAACAACTCGCCCGTCGGGATCGGCTCTTTCAACAAAGCTTGTATATTCATCTTCGTTTCTCCTTCGAGGCGGAAAGGCTGCAGCGCTTGATCGTTCTGCAGCCCGTTCGCTTATTCCTCTATTGCTTCATTTCCGCCATGTACCGGTCGTAAGCGGCCTGGTTAATTTCCACCAATTGGCGCGCACCGAGCTTCTCGAGTTCTTTTACAAATGCCGCATGATTCACCGGCTTCGCGCCAAGAATCCATTGCTGTCTCGTTTCCACAATATATGTCTCGACTTTAGGAAGAATCTTCTGAATTTCCTTCTGCTCTTCATTCGTAAATTTCAGAACAGGATATTTCTCCATAAATACATTCTTTTCTTTATACGCGTTAATGCCTTCCGTTGCCAAAGGCAGCGTCCATTGCTCTTCATAGAAGTAATCCTGCTGGAAGCCGAAGTTGGATTGGGCTCCCGTCTGGCGAATGACATCGACAGGCGCTTTGTCGGACTTCAATACTTTATCGGTGAAGATCGGCTTGCCGTCGACCATCGTGTACGTGTCGCCTTCGATGCCGAAATTCGCCATCCGTCTGCCTTCTTCGGTAAACCAGAAGTCAAAATATTTGATCGTGGCAACCGGATCCGGATTGCTGTGCGCGATGCCCCAGCCGTAATTTTTGGCGCGGTCCCGCTTGGAAGGCTCCTTCACGACGCCGTTCACATCCGCCGGCGGCAGCATCGGATCGAAGCGGAAGCCCGGAATTTTGCTCTCAAGCTGTTCGTTGTAGTTGCCCGTCGAAGCGAAGAAGTCATGCGTCAACCCGCCTACGTTATCCGCAAGCAGAATATCTCTCGCCTTGCTTCCGCGAGTGAAGATCTCTTTATCGATGAGTCCTTCTTTATACCACTTCGCCATATTTTCCATCGCAACGCCGTATTCCGGCTCGAGCGGTCCGTAGACAACTTTATTGTCGAATGCCCGATAATCCGGATATGCATTCCAGAGCGCCATGAGGCCTTCAATGCCGATCGTTGTATTGCGGTGGAAAAATCCGACCTCGTCCTTCTTGTTATTGCCGTTCGGATCTTGCGTCACGAACGCTGTCAGCACATCATGCAGCTCGTCCACCGTTTTCGGTTCCGGAAGCCCCAATTTCTCCAGCCAATCTTTGCGGATAAACCAGCCTTTCTCGGCTTCTCCGTCCGCGATAAACGGGATAAACCAAATATTGCCGTCGTTATCGGACGCTGCGCTTCGGACATCCGGGTTATCCTCCATAAACTTCTTCAGATGAGGAGCATGCTCGTCGATCAAATCATTGAGCGGCAGGAACGCTCCCTCCGGACCGTATTGCAGGAAATCTTTGGACAGCGCTTGCATAATATCCGGCAGCGAACCCGACGCCATAACGATGCTGAACGTTTCGCTGAAATCGGATACCGTACTCGGCAACGTTCCTTCCAGCGTGATGTTGGTCATTTCCGCCGCTTTTACGAAGATCGGCCAATCGTTTTTAAATACGCCCGAATCTTTCGTCCCCATATGTACCGTTAATTTCAGCGGCTTCTCCGAAGCCAGGTACGGATTTTCGCTTTCTTGCGCTTGCGCCGCCGAATCGGCTTGAGCCGGACCGGCATCCTTCGACCCTGTCGAACAACCGGCCAGAACCCCCGCCAAAACTGTTGTTGCCGCGAATAGACTAACGATTTTTTTCCATCCCATGAGACGTACACCCCGCATTTTAATATTGTATATTTAGCCTTTGACGGCTCCTACCAACATGCCTTTAATAAAATATTTCTGAATATACGGATAGACAAGCACGATCGGTATAATCGAGACTACGATTGTAGCATAAGTGACGGTTTCCGCCGATACGGTGGACGTAAAATCCAACGCGGCCGCAAATTCCGATTGCAGGTCGTTTTCGACGATCATCTTTTTCAATAACACTTGAAGCGGAATTTTGTCCATATCTTTCAGCATGATCATCGACCAAAAGTAGCCGTTCCATTTCTCGATCGCGTAGAATAAACCGACGGTCGCCAAAGCAGGCTTCACCAGCGGCAAGAACACTTTGATCAATACTTGCAAATCGTTGCCGCCGTCTACTTTCACCGATTCTTCCAATTCGGCCGGAATGGCCTCGAAGCTTGTGCGCAACAGAATGACTTTGAAGGCGTTGCAGGCGAAAGCGATCACTATGCCTGTCCGCGTATTTAACAATCCCAAATCTCTCAGCGTCAGATAGAACGGAATCATGCCGGCATCGAACCATAGCGTCAATGTGACGAAGATCGTAAACCATTTCCTTCCTCGCAATCGGCTCTTCGACAGCGCGTATGCGCCGCAAATGGTGAAGAACATCGATACCGCCGTCCCGGCAACGGTATAGAAGATCGTGTTGGCATATGCCAACCAGATTTGCGGATTGCCCAATACCTGCTTGTAGGCGTCGAAGGTAAAGCCTTTGGGAAACAGAAGCACCTTGCCCGTCACGACGTTATACGGCATACTGATGGAGGCGGATAACACGTAAATGAACGGGTACAGCGCCGCGATCGCCATCAAAGCCAACAAAATATTGTTAATGATCTTAAATACTTTCTCTCCTCTGGATTCAATCACTCTCATCACCTACCATAAGCCTGCATCCGTTACTTTCTTGCTAATCTTGTTTGCAGCAATGACCAGAACCAAAGCTACGATGGAGTTGAACAAACCTACGGCGGTCGCAAAGTCGTATCTGCCGTCGACAAGCCCCGAACGGTACACATAGGTGCTGATGACATCCGCTTTCTCGTAAGTTGCCGGCTGATAGAGCAGAATAATCGTCTCGTAGCCGACGCTCAGCAAGCTGCCGATCTTCATAATGAACATCACCACAATGGTAGGCAGGATGCCCGGCAGCGTAACATGCATAATCTGTTTGAACTTGCTCGCCCCGTCCATTTTGGCCGCTTCGTACAGCTGCGTATCGATCCCGGCAATCGCCGCGATAAAGACGATGGAAGCGAACCCCGTTTCTTTCCAAAGATTCATGACGGTATAGATTCCCCGGAAATAATCGGGATTGGTTAGAAAATAAATTTTCTCCATTCCGAACTTTTCCAGAATAAGGTTGATCAACCCGCTTTCCGGCGCCAGGAAGGTGGTAACGATCCCGGCTATGACCACGACCGATACGAAATGAGGCAAGTAAGTAAGCGTTTGCACTATTTTCTTGAAGCCCTGCCGCGTCACTTCGCTAATCATGATGGCTAATATAATTTGTGCCGGAAAACAAATGATTAGGCCGTATAAGCTAATGATGACGGTGTTGGTGAATACTCTCATAAAGTATTCGCTTCCAATAAACTCGGTAAAGTACTCGAACCCGATCCATTCGCTGGCGGCAATGCCTTTAAATAAGCTGAAGTCTTTAAAGGCAATTTGGATGCCCCACATCGGAAAATATTTAAAAATCAGGAACCAGAGCAGGAACGGTATGAGCAAATAGTATAGTATGCGGTCTCTGTATATATCTTTTTTCAGTTCAATGAAATACGCTTTCACGTCCCGTTTCGGCTTCGCCTTTTTTCCCCTTTTGAATTTCGCGGGTTTGGCGGGAGCGGCGATATTGCTCATATTCATGTCTCACCTCCTGCAGTTTGATACGGCTGATCGTTCTTTGCTCTGCCTTACCCGAATCGTACCCAAGATGCCGCGAAAGGTATATGTCGAATATTTGTGATGATGTTCGTTTTTTGCCTGATGACCGAAAACGGCGACGCCGCGTGAAAATCGAATGAAGACAAAAAATCGATATTCAGGGACGCCACCGGCAAATAAAGCGCTTTCTATCAAGCGTTTACAGGAAGTCAAAAAATGAGTATCGGGCCCGTTTGTAAAATTTTGATCTAACAGGAAAACGAAAAAGTGATGTAGACTGATACAAAGAGGCTTACAAATATGCATTGATCGTTAACATCATTAGCAATTCATATTGTTAATTACTGAAAGCATTTTCATGATGATCGAAGGGGAGTAGCGAATGATGGTAAAGAGGAAGTTTTTGTACAAAATGCTGACCTTATTTGTCGTGATTGTCCTGTTATATTCGGCGATCACCTCATCCATCATCTTTTATAAAAGCTATGAAATGTCCGATGCGCAAAACAATCACAGCCGCCTATTATATATCGATCAGAACAGCAATTACGCGGACTTCAAGTTCCGCATCGCGATGGAATTCGTATACAAGGCGTCGACGCTGCAAAGCCTGATCGATTACCGCTATAGCGACGGCACCAATTATCTGTATATTGCGAACCTGTACAACGACCTGCTCGATCAATTGCAAGGCTTCGGCCAGCTAGGGTTCACGTTAGGCATTACGAAGCTGACGGATAATCTGGTCATTACGGCTGCCGGAACGTTCAGCATTAAAGATTATTTGAATGAGCTTGGCATACAGGCGGAAGCGCTGGACCGCTTCCGGAACTTGCAAGACGAATCGCTCGCGTCGAACACCTATATCGTTCCGCAAGCGATGTCCAAATCGCCCGGGAAAATCGTAATGATCCACCAGACGGTCAATTCCAAGCTCGATCCTTTATACTTTTTTATCGTTATGGACAGCGTCTCTTTGCTGCCCCGAACGGTTGACAACCCGCAAGGCAATTTCTATCTGTACACCGACGAGATCGTCGGTTCGTATCTACATAACGAAGAGCTTGATCCGGCGATTTTAGCCCGAATCGAGTCCATGAACGAGCGGGAAGATTTAAACCATGTGAGACTCGGTTCCACCGTCAATTATATTCATCATTCGAAGGCGATACCGAATCTCACCTATATTTATTCCAGCGAAATGACGTCATTCGGAGCGATCTTTCGCGAAATATGGAAGACGGCGCTGTTTCCCAGCATGCTCTTGCTGGTGTTCGGCATCGCGCTCGCATACATGGCGACCAGGTCGAGCTATAAACCGATTCGGCAATTGCTTCAATTTCTGGACGAACACAGAGGATCGAATGCCGCCGTGTCCAACGACGGGCATGCGCACCAAACCCATGAACTGGCTTACATCCAGTCCAGTATCGAGCAAGTCTATTCCATCAACCACGCCTTGCAGAATAAGCTGGATCATTCCATCGTCCATTTGCGGGAAGATTTCTTTCGCAAGGCGATATACGGCATTGCCAGCGAGGAATGGATTCGCGAGAATTTGTCCGCGCTGCAATTGGAGCGGTTCCAGGACGAGTTGAGACTGGCGCTGTTGGAGTGCGAAGGCATGGATACGCTGCATAAGACGATGCCCGTTCCGAACCTGTCCTTTCTGTTCGATACGATGATCAAGGAGTTGCGGGGAGATCGCGAGGATTACTTTGTTTTGCCGCTGGACAAAAACAAATACTGCATTATTTTCCATCGCGTTTCCTCCGAGGACGTCAAGCAAGCGGCGGAGAGCGTGATTGCAACGATCGAAAAGGATCTGTCGCTCGATATAACGGCATACATATCCGAGACGTACCGGCTGGACGAATTGACTTCCGCCCTGCAGGAGCTGCTTCGGCTCAGCAACTACCAGTATGCGGCCGCAAGCAAGGTGCTTACCTCGGAATGCGTGAAGGATCTTGAAGAAACGGTTTGGCATTATCCGCTCGAGACGGAAACATGCCTGATTAATTACGTCAATTCGAATGATCTGGGGAAAGCTTACGAACTGCTGAGGGATGTGCTCGATAAAAACGTAAACCATTCGGCGCCGAGCCCGGCGAATCTGTCGAATTTGAAGCATTCGTTCTTAACCACCTTTAAACGATGCTTGAACGCGAACGGAAAAACGTTGAATCAATTCGTAAGAGAGTATCCCGATCAGTTGGATCAGTTTATGGAAGTCCCCGTTTCGAAGTTTACGGAGAAGACGTTCACGTTGTTCGAGTTGATCTTCAATTATTGCAACAAGGACAAGTTCAGCCTGGAAAGCTCCACCGCTTCCCAGATCTTTATTTATATCCATCAGCATTTCGATCGGGATTTATCGTTGACGGATATCGCGAGTCATTTCAATTTGTCCGAAAGCTATGTCAGCAAGCTGTTGAAAAATTCGCTCGACATTAACTTCAAGCAATATGTCAATTCGCTCAAGGTAAAGAGAGCGAAAGAACTATTCAATCAGGGCAATTATAAAGTTCATGAAGTTGCGGCGATCGTCGGATGCAATAATACGAACACGTTCATTCGCATTTTCAAGCAATATATCGGCGTATCGCCCGGAGAGTATGTCAAAAGCCTGGGGTAGCGCGATACGAAAGCGAATCACGATTTTTTGCCGGCATATCGAATTTATCGTTTTCCGGTCCAAACCGCCCGCTTTAGTATCATTTTTCGCGATGATCACAAATAGTGGGGATAGGCTTCTCCTTCTGTGCGGACTACAATGAAACCGTAATCATTCGTAATCATTGTATGAACCCGACCTTAGATGATTAAACGAGAGGAGCGTAACCAATGGACCGTCACCCGGAATGGCTGCATGACGCATATCGGAAATCGATTCGGAAGATCGGTGCCGTAAGCAAAAAAATAGGTGCGGGTTTTCCGCACGTATGCTTGAATGGAGATTATAATTGCGAAGACGCTTCCTTCTGGACCTCCGGATTTTGGGGAGGCTTGCTCTGGCTGGCCTTTCGCGAAACGAAAGAGGAGTCTTTGAGGGAATTAGCGGAGCAGATCGAACAAAAGCTGAACGTTCCGCTGCATGACTTTTACGATATTCATCACGATGTCGGATTTATGTATTTGCCGACGGCTGTCGCAAACTACCGGCGGACAGGCAATGAGGCGTCCCGGAGATCGGGCCTGATCGCGGCAAGCCATTTGGCGGGACGCTTCAATCTGAAGGGACAATTCATTCGGGCATGGACGGATCGCGTTGACCCGAACAGCACCGGATGGGCCATTATCGATTGCCTTATGAATTTGCCGCTGCTGTTCTGGGCGGCGCAGGAAGATCGCGATCCCCGCTTCCGGCATATCGCCGTGGCGCATGCGGATACGGTGCTCAAACATTTTGTAAGAGAGGACTGGACCGTCCCTCATATCGTAAGCTTCGATCCGGAGACGGGAGAGAAGATCGAGAACCTTGGCGGCCAAGGGCTCGGGCCGGATTCCGCATGGTCGCGGGGACAAGCGTGGGCTATTTACGGCTTTGCCATTGCGGCGCGTGAAACCGGCAAGCGCGAATATGCAACCGCCGCCAAAAATATCGCGAATTACTTTTTGTCCCATCTTCCCGAAGACCGGGTCCCTTATTGGGACTTCCGGACGGCGGACAAAGACAAGTTTGTCAGGGATTCGACGGCATCCGCCTGCACGGCAAGCGGGCTGCTCGAGTTAAGCGCGTTGCTCGACGATGAAGCCGAACAAGCCTTCTACTATGAGTGCGCCTTGGACATCCTTAAAGGATTGTACGACAATTATGCCGATTTCAGCGACCGTCAGGATGCCATTCTGACGAAAGGGACGGTATCCTATCCCGTCAACAAGCATGTCAATGTGCCGATCATTTACGGCGATTATTACTTCGTGGAAGCGCTGGCCAAATTGCACGGTCATCCGGGGCTGTTCTAGCTAGAAGAGATGCCTCCCTGCGTTTCGCAGGCGATTCGCGCGGCGCTCTTGTTTGGCGCTAAAGAAACTCACAATCCTTATTGGGCTCAAAATGAAGACGTTCCCGTCCCAACGAAAGTACGGATCGTTATTCATTGGAAATCGGCGGTTTTACCGCCTTTTTCCCCTCATTAGCGTGTTATAGTTTCGTTACACCAGCGACAAGATAATTTACAGGCTATTAGCGTGTGTACGTTTCGTTAGCCCGCCCGACGAGCCGTCAACCGCTGCGGTATGATGAAATTGGCTCATCATGCAGTTATGTTTATCAAAATGGGGTAGTACGAGCTTTGTTACGGCTACGGCCCGAAACGATGTGCACTTTTGCAGGCTTTCCGGAGCGCCCTGCCTCCTTCTCTTCCCGCGACTGGAAGCTACACGGAAGAAGCGGGCCTCCGGGGAAGCCGCATGCAACAACCCCTCGGATTCCATTCTTTCAGTCATCCCGAAACCGGCACATAAATGAGAATTCCGGAGTCCGTCCGATCGACTTCGACGAATCGCTCTCCGTAATACTCAAAATCAAATACGCCGTTCAATCGGTGCGTGTTGCGGGTAAACCATGTTCCATAAATATAGCGATAAGTTAACGGCAATTTCTCTACGCTTCCCCGATGCTCGAATACGATGTAAGTCCCTTCCGGAATCGTGAATGGCTCCTGTTCCTCCGCCGCCTCGATATGTTCCGCCTCCGCAGCCGCCAAATAGGTATACGTCGCGTCGAATTCCATGCTATCGTCGTATCGAACGATGCCGAACTTGTCTGTTTGCTTGTTCCGGCAGTTCTTCCACAATCGGTTCCAGCAATCGTAAATATGCTCGACCGAACCGCTTCTGGCCGAATAGCCTCTCACGATTTTTTCGTCAAGGACAACCTGCCCTGCCGCCTCGGCTTCAAGCTGTTGAATATGATCAAGGTATTCTGCCTTCAGTACATCCATCATCAAATTAGGCGGAATGCGGCCCGAGCCTCTCCATTCGTTCGGCAAGACGCCAAACCTTGCCTTAAACGCCCTTGTAAACGTTTCATGCGATTCAAATCCATACATATACGAAACGTCGATAATCCGATAGTTTGTCCTGCGCAGGGTCTTCGCCGCTTCCGTTAATTTTCTGGCCGCAACGTATTGCCCTACCGTATGGTTGGTCACTTGATGAAACAGCCTTTGAAAATGAAACTTCGAATACCCTATATGGCCCGCAATCTCGTCAACATTCGTTTTTTGGCCGAGCCTTTTCTCAATATAGCGCACTGCTTCCATCATGCGTTCTACATACTCCATCGAAGATCCTCCGAACGATACGATTTCTGGGTGGTACATTGTAGCATCATTCGTCAAAATGATGCAGATTTCCTCCCTTATAATTGAAACAATCAAGCCATTATGAAAAGGAGTGAACTCCCGATGTATCACCCTCGTTTGCAAGGCACTCATTTCGATATGGGGTATAAGTATGGAAGTTTGATGTACAAAAAAGGGGTACGGTTCGAGTCCGTGATCTCTTTAAGCGAAGAACAGTTCGAGTTCGGGGTGGAATCTTTGGCGGCCTGCAAGGCCTGCTATCCGGAAATTACAGAGGAGATAAGGGGGATGGCCGAAGGGGCGCGTTATCCGTTCGAAGCCTTTGCCGCTTTTCTATTCAACATGGGGGTTGTCGGCGATGCGTACGGCTGCGCTTGTTTTTGCTTTCAACGGGGGAACGACATTGTCTTCGCGCGCAATCACGATATGTTCTTCGATTACAAAAAAACGACGGAAAGCTGCCTATATCGGCCAAGCGGCGGTTATACGTTTCTGGGCCAAGGGGACGCTCTGATCGGCAAGGAAGACGGCGTCAACGAGCGTGGCCTGGCGGTCGGCATGACCTTTGTCGCTTCCACACGCGCCAAGCCCGGATTGAACTTTTTGTTCATTGTCCGCTGCTTGCTGGAAAAAGCGGGGACGGTCGACGAAGCGATCGACCTGCTTCGCTCCTTGCCAATATCCACGGCTCAAAACATCGTCCTGGCGGATAAAAACGGGGATATGGCCGTAGTTGAATGTTGCTCGCAAGGAATCGCCGTAAGAAGACCGGTCAACGGAGAGAATTTCATTATCGCGACCAATCAATTCATCGATTCGTCCATGACTCCATGGGATCATCGTCCCGAACCGGACTGGTACTCGACCCAAACCCGTTACCGCAACGTTTATCAATCCTTGCTGGAATCCGCAACGGCGGATTCGCTGCAGCTCGCTCAGGATATTCTATCCGGCAAATGCGGTTTTATGTGCCAGTACAAAAAAGAGCTGCGATTCGACAGTCTATGGTCTTTCGTCGTCAGATTGAACGATCTGGAGATCCGGAGAGCGGAAGGAAATCCCGGCAAGACGAAATTTGTGAACGATACTCGCCTCAACTGGGCGATGGAGAAGAGCGGGTAGCCGCGACTGCAAGCAGCACGCTCGGATAAAGCCGCTAACCTGTCTCGTTAGCGGCCTCTTTCTCCTAGCTTCTCATCCAACATTTGCAGAGCCAATTTCAATTGATCTTTCGGCAAGTTGGCATATGAATCCCCTATACTGATTTCATACGAACAGCTCTTCTCGTCGTTTTGGTGCAAGTAAGAAGTTAAGCCGATGCCCGTTTCCTCATATATACTTATTAATATTGGTTCAAGCTGTTCTCTCGGCAGATCGATATGGACATGAAACATATTGGACACGGGCTCCACGGGCTTCGTAACGACGCCGTAACATTGATTGTACAAGCCGGCAAGTTCTTGGGCGTGATGATAGTACTGATCCATCTTCTGAATTCTTAGCTTAAAATAGTAATCGGCGCTTACGATATAAGGATAAAGGCTGATTAAATCTCCGCCATACCGTCTTTTCCACACCTTGGATTCCTGTATAAGCGGTTCCTCTCCGGCCAGAACGGCTCCCGCAATGCCGCCAATCCCTTTATAAAACGATACGTAAACGGAATCAAACAGCCGGCAAATTTCCGCCGCCGATTTATTATAGTACGGCGTGATCTCAAACAGCCTCGCCCCGTCCAGATGCAATTTGATTCCTTGCTCGCGGCAGTAAGCCGAGATCGCTTCAAGCTCCCGGTAATCGGGCAATTGCCCGCCGATCTCCCGCTGAGGCAACTCAAGCAATAGACAGGCGACATCCTCCCGCATATTCATGACATCTTCCAACGTGATCAATCTCGTCTTGTCGGCAAGCAGAATCGGTTCGATCCGATGCAGCTCTTTCAGGCCGTCCTCTTCATGAATTTCCAAATGACATAACGGATGGTACGCTACCCGCCTCAGCCCTTGTCGATCGCACCACATCCGCAAAGCGATTTGTTGCGCCATCGTTCCGCTCGGAAAGAATACGGCCGCCTCTTTCCCTACATAATTCGCCATCCTTCTTTGAAAGTCTTCGATGAGCTCGCCTTTGCCGTAGATATCGCTTTCCACACTCCCGTCGATATCCTCAAACGCTTCCTGCAAAACGCGAACGTTCCTTTTTCCGTTTCCGCCTACCGGGTAAAGCGCCTGTTTAAAGGCGGCAGATAAAGTCATGTTGTCGTCCATCCTGCGGCATCCCCTTTCCACGTTGAAATTGAAGCCCTATCAGCCCAACATAGCTTATCCTGAGCGTAGAGTATTCTGTTTATTTAAATTCATAGTTGACTATAACACTAGTGTCACAGTTTTAAAATAAGCCTGTAACATACTTGAAAGGAGACAGTTGTATGAAAAATAATGAATACAATGTGAGTAAAAAATCCGGTAATGTGACAGGTGTAAGATCTGATACCGACACCGTACAGCAGTGACAGTCATTGGCCTAGGTCCTATGGGCAGGGCGCTGGCCGGTGCGTTCCTAAAAAATGGCCACCCAACAACGGTATGGAACCGCTCTGCAGAGAAGGCCGACGAGCTTGTTGCACAAGGAGCGGCCAAGGCTGATACGGTTGCTGATGCGATCTTGGCAAGTCCTCTGGTGATTGTCTGTGTACTGGACTATAACGTTGTACACTCAATTCTTAAGCATGCAGGAGATGCTTTGAAGGGCAGAACCTTGGTGAATCTTACTGGCGGCTCTCCTAGTTGGGCAAGAGAGATGGCTGAATGGGCAGCCAAGGGTGACATTGACTATCTTGATGGATCCATCATAGTCCCAACCATTGGAGAGTCATCAGCATCTATCCTGTACAGTGGACCTGAGGATGTCTATCAAACCCATCAGACGACACTAGCAAGTCTGGGTGGCACATCTACACATCTTGGTAAGGACCCAGGCCTTGCAGCGGCTTACGATACAGCATTACTCGATATCTTTTGGACGTCAATGATCGGCTACGTACATGCCCTTGCTCTCGCCAGAGCGGAGAACATCTCTGTGATAGACCTAGTGCCGTATGCCCAGGGAATTGTAGGTATGATGCCTGACGTCATGTCCGTGTTCGCACATCAAGTCGAAAGCGGGCAGTATCCAGGTGAAGAGTCCAACATCACTTCGACTGCCGCAGTATTGGAAAACCTTATTCACACCTCCAAAACCCTTAATCTCGACGTAGGAGTACTGAACGCTGCAAAGGCAACCGTCCAGCACGCGATAGACTTGGGTTATGGTGCTAATGACTTCTCACGACTGACTGAAGTCATTAAGAAGTCATCTATGTAACCTGTTCGTAACTGTATTCACTGGGAGGGTCCAGAACGTTGATTTGACTGGTACCCTCCACAACCAGCGAGAAAATCCAGTCAACGCCGACAATAACCATTAGTTCTATTGCGTCGAACATGGAGTATCACCTTTGTTTCATTTGATTGATTTGCTTTTTCAGCCGGTGTTGTACGACGCCCAAATTACTTATTTGTCTGTTGATTTCAGCCAGTTTTCCTTCATATGCATCCAGGGCTTCATCACAAAGTTCGTCTATTTCATTTTTAAAATGGGTATCTACACAATTTATCATTTCTTCTATTTGATTAGTCGTAAAACCTAAACCTAAGTATAGTTGGATCGTTTTAATTCGATCTACAGCAGATTCATCAAAATCCCGATAGCCATTCTCTAGACGGGAGGCGGTAATTAAGTTTTTCTTCTCATAATGCCTGATAGATCGGATACTGGCACCGGTTGATTCAGACAACTGACTTATCTTCAATGAAAGTACCTCCTTTTCTATAGGTTCATACTTCACTCTTAAGTATTAACATTCGTGTTAAGGTAATAAAAACTGGCAAGTTTTAATGGTAGGTACACCCATTAGCAAGCGCTCCAAGCCGGAAGATGGCCGTTACCCTCCGAACCTTCCGCGCGCAATGAGGGGTAGTACCGGAAAACCGGTCCTACCCCTTTCCATATAAGCGCAGTTTGTATTGTATCGAACAACTGTCCGGGTGCAAGTCTAGTTCAGCTTCTGGCCGCAATTCGGGCAGAAGTTGGCGCCTTCGTTTCTCGTGCCGCAGTTCGGGCAGAAGTTCGGCTTTTGCCCTCCCCCGGAAGCGGAAGGCGCAGCAGGCGCGGGTTGCCCGTTCTGGTTCATATTTTTCAACATTTCATTGGCGAGGTTCATCCCCATCATCATGCCGGCCATGTCCGAAGCGGCCCCGCCGCCTTGCACTTTACCGGATGCGATCCCGTCCGTCATGCTCACTTGTTGATACTTCTGCATATTGCCGATCATTTCATGCGACGCCGTCTTCGTAATCATGTCTTGAATTTCTTGCGGATAATTGAAGCTCATCACTTGGAAGCCTGTAATCGTCATCCCGTCCTCTATTACTTGCATATCCAAATCTTCGCGAATGCCCTTGGCAATATCGAAAGCGTTCGCCTGCAGATTGAACATGTCCTTCCCTTCTCTGCCGATCCACTTCATGAGCAGTTGATCCAACACGGAAGTAATGCGGATTTTCACATCATCAACGAGATAGCTGTCTTTCATGCCGGCAATCTTATCGATCAGCGTCACGTAATCATTCACTTTGAAGTTGAACGTGCCGTTGGCGCGGATCGGCATGCCGCCCGGAAGCTGGGCAGTCGGAATGAGAACCGGATTTTGCGTTCCCCAGCGGACGGTGAATTCCTTCGTGTTCACGAATAAGACTTCCACCCGCATCCCGCTGTTGAAGCCGAACTTAAATCCTTTCAGCGTAGACAGGAAAGGGATGATGTCGGAATCGATGTTATACTCCCCTTCATTCTCGAAAATCCCTTCAATCTTGCCGTTGTTCACGAAAATCGCGTCTTGGCCGGAGCGGATAATTAATTTGCTTCCTTTCTTAATCTCCCGGTTGCTCCACTTCCAAAAAATCATATCGTCCCGAAATTCTTCCCATTCCACCACGTTCGAAAATTGGTTTCTGAAAAATCCCATCTCGTTTCCCCATCCTTTGCGTTAAAATGATCCTCTGCTGCCGCTATGCGAATGGCCGCCTCTGGAGATCCCTCCGCCGCCGCCCGAGCCGCCGCTGTTGTTTCTTTCGATCTTCCGCTTCGTTGTCGTCGTTCGAATGTACCTGTCATGACCGTCCAAAATCCCCGAAGTGCTCGTATCTTCGTAGGTCCGCCGGTTGACCGTAACGCGGCCGCCGGAACGGTAAGCCATCGTCCCGACAACGACGCCTCCGATCCCAACCGAAGCCGCCAACTGAAACCAGAGCTGAAACAAAATATTGTCCGGATTCACCCCGGGTTCGAAGCCCATATAGTTATGGGCGGTTTTGATATATTTCTCGAAAGCCGCGTAATAATCGCCGTCCGATAAGTACGGTGTAATTTTATGGCGTATTTTGTCCAGCCTGCCGTCGTCCAAATACGTCTCCGCTTTATAAAATCCGGCCAAATAAACCTCCCGGTTGTTCATGTCCAACATCAAAATGACCGCATTGCCATGAGGCTTGTCGTACCCGGGCGCATGATCGTCGTAGAAATCCTCCGTCATTAGCTGGACATCGATATTTTCGACATTTTTGGAAGTGACAACGATCATATCCGTTTCCCGCTCCGCCCCGTATTCGTTGGCCATGGCGTTCAGCTTATCTCGCTCTTCTTGGCTGAGCAGATTGGCTTCGTCATAGATGAATTGCTTTCCCCCCGCTGCCGCCGCAATCTGTACGGGAAAGGCGAGATATACGGCAAAGAAGCACAGCATCGCCAGAACCGCCGCTTTATGTCCTCTCACCAGAATCCTCCCCCCATCATCCAAGAGACGAGCTTGAGCGACAGGAAAGAGACGCCGAAAATGCCTGCAAACCAAGCGGACACTTTCGCCATGCTAATCGGGGGCTTGCCGACCACCTTGCCCGTCTGCCCGTTCATGGCAAACGTATACTCCGACTTATTGTAATCGTAGTGCACCATCCATACCGGTAGCAGAACATAATCCGCCTGTTTCAACTTGGTATCGATTTGCTTATTGGTGTAATGAACCGTGTTATACCCTGCCGTCGCAGACGAAATGTAAGCATCGATATATCCTCTGATTTTCTCTTTCGCCCGCGGGAAAAGCTGCTCCTCGTCATAGCTGTACTTCTCCGCAATATAACCGGCGAGATACGGCGTTTTGAAACTTTTCAACTGCTCATACGGAAAAGGCTCCAACTTATCCATCAGTTCGTCCTTCATTTTCGCCGAAGCGTCGATCGGCACCTTCACATAATTGAGACGGATTTTCCGGTAGACGTCGAAATATTGCGTTTCCGTATAATGGTAGTCGCCTCTTGTATACGTTCTTACTTTCGTGCCCTGGCCATGCACCTCGATTTTATTATGCAGTTCATATAACCAGAAAGGCACATACATCCCGGTAATTCCTTTAATGCGATCCGCCGTCATAAATCCGCTTGGCGTTAGGAGGCCGTTGCGGCACCATTTCCGAAAAGCCCTCATCGCTTCTTCCTTCGTAATCGAAAAAGGAATGACCATAACCGGGGCTAGTTCTCCGCTCAACCGGTCGCTGAGCACGACGGCCGAACCGCAAAAGCTGCAAGTCGTCGCGCTCGTCTCCGACTCGGTCATAATAACGGCTCCGCAACTGTTGCAATGATACTCTTTCACCTCGTCTTCGGTGAAGACATGCTTTGTCAATGGATCGGGGATTTGCTCGATATTGTCTTTTCTTCCGCAGCTTAGGCAAGATAACGTTCCTGTGTCACCGTCAAAAACCATGCCGCCGCCGCAGTTCGGACATTTGTATTCGATAACCGGCATTTGCTTATTCCTTCTTTTTCATTTTTTCTTTGATCGCAGCCAGCTCGTCTTCGGGACTCGCAACCGCACTCGCATCGCCGCCCGCTGCGTTCTTCTGCAATTGGGCAATCAGCTCGTCGAGGTCGTCTTCCTTCGCCTCCGCCCTAAGCTCGGCCAGCGCCAGCGCTTCGTTCAAAGCGCGGTCCGCCTTCTCTTCCATGGCATGGAATGCGGAATGAACGCCGCCTGGCGAGGAATGCTGTATTTTCGCAGCGGCCAACTTCCCTTTCAACTCGGCGCGCCGCGATTCCAATTGGTCCATATCCGACACAAGCTTATCCTGCATTTGTTTCATGCTTGCGGCGTTCGCAGAAGCCCGGTCATACGCGGCTTGCAATTCGGCATGCTTCTCCGCCTGCTTCGCCTTCCTCTCCAGAAACTTCAAGGCGTCCTCGTCATTGCCGGCTTCCGCCGCCTTCTCGGCATAACGCTGCAGCTTCTTCATCTCGGCGCCGGATTCGTCCAACGCTCTCTTCGCCCTTCTCTCTTCCGAGAGCACCGAAGCCGTCTCCGCCTTCACCTTGCCCAAGTCGCCGTTCAAGCTCCGCATATATTCGGCAATCGTCTTCTCCGGATCTTCCGCCCGATCCAACAAAGCGTTCATATTCGCTTTCATCACATCCCGAAACCTCGATAAGATTCCCATAATAAGCACCGCCTCCGAAAAAGTTTGCATTTATCCTATTATACAGTAATGACGGAGCGAAGGTTTCATTTATCGAAAAGGTCAAGAAAGATTCCGTTCTGCCGATCCCGGTATCTTCAGATTCTTCCTTCTGTCGATATCCCTTTCATTCAGTAGGCAGAGGTACAAATCATATGTCCTATTCGAGCGACAGAAACCGGCTTTTTGAATCTGAACGAAAGGGATTCCCACAAAAGGGAATTTGATAAAATAAAACCGATTGTCTCAACGTAAAGCTTTAGCCGCAATCTTGCTGTCTCCTTTTCTTCGATCAGCAATTGAGTGTACAAAGATTCTACGCTCCAGTCGGAATCGCAACGTTCTTCCAACTTGTCTAAAAGGCCCTTGTATGCAACGGGCCACTCATCCTTGCTATATAATTGTTTTTATCCTTTATTTTAATTTACGACAGTGCCAATAGCATTGCATCGAAATGCAGCACGGTGCCAGAGTACCATTTTAGAGTCCGCTCCCTTGACATTTATAGCGAAGATTTTATAATAAGAGGGCTTCAACTATATGTGAAATCTGTAACAAGGAGATTCGATGATGTGGTTTTTGTTTGCTCTATTAACGGCATTTGCCTGGGGAGGCGCCGATCTATTTTATAAAAAGGGAAGCAATCCTCAAGATCGGTTCAGCCATATTAAAATCGTTATTACGGTCGGCTTCGTGATGGGGATTCACGCCACGGCTTATCTACTGATCAAAGGAATCGTCTTCGATCCGACAGATTTGGTTCGCTATCTCCCTGTTTCCGCGCTTTATATTCTGTCGATGACGATTGGGTATATCGGTTTGCGATATATGGAGCTATCTATTGCATCTCCCGTTCAAAATTGTTCGGGTGCCGTAACAGCCATCCTGTTGTTCCTATTTTTCAAACACGATCTGGGCATCGTTGAAATATTGGGTGTGACTGTCGTGACTTTCGGCGTTATTGGAATTGCCATTTTGGAAAAGAGAGCTGAACGCGAGACTCTTTCGGACCATTCAACCCATATCGATCAAAAATATCAAATCGGCTTTATGGCCATTACCTTCCCGATTTTATACTGCTTCATCGACGGGCTCGGAACGTTTGCCGATGCGATCTATTTGGATGAGTTAAGCCTGATCGGCGAGGACGCCGCCCTGATCGCTTACGAATTCACCTTTTTTATTTGCGCCTTGGCGGCATTTGTCTATCTCAGGGTGATCCGTAAACAGCCGTTTCGCATTTTTCAAGAACGGGCCAAAGGATATGCCGCTCTATTGGAAACAACGGGGCAATTCTTCTACGTGTTCGCCATGTCTAGCAACGCCATCATAACAGCGCCACTGATCGCTTCCTACAGCATGTTTTCGGTCATCCTGTCCCGAATCTTTCTCCAGGAGCGGCTGAATAAAAAACAATATGCTCTTATTGTCGTCGTCATCGTCGGTATCGCTTTGCTAGGCTTAGCCGATGCGTTGTAAGGGCGGAACCCGACCTCTTACGAAAAACGCCCATACAAATTTATTAATTGATAATATGTAAGGTGATGGAGATGGAACGTAAGGTTACAAAGTTCGGCAATAGCCTCGGCATTACGATGACCGAAGCATTGAAACAGATCGGTCTAGAGCTTGGCGATACTGTGCATATTGATGTAAAAGAATCAGAGGGAGAAATCGTTATTCGCAAAGCGAATAAAGTCGAATTGCCAGCTGGTATTGGCCCCGACTTCTTAAAGTCTCTCTCGCAAGTTATGGAACAATATGACGATACTCTAAAAGGTTTGAAGGACCGTTAAAATGGATGTCCGCTATTTGTCTGTTCAAGAGATCATTGCGATTAATGTAGCTGTTATCCAAAAATATAGTCCTGAAGAACACATTGGTGTCAAGGATAGCGGCTTATTGGAATCGGCTATTCTGCCTCCCCGCTCGTCAGCCTTTGGCGAGGATGCCTGTCCCTCCTTATTCGAAAAAGTCGCCGCTCTATTTGAATCGTTAGGACAGAATTATCCGTTCCAAAATGCTAACAAGAGAACTGCTTTTGCCGCTCTTGTGATTTTCCTGCAGTTGAACGGATACGGATTTGCGATGAACCAAAAAGTTGCCGAAGACCTGACCGTAGATATGGTTAATCATAAATATTCTTTTCAAGAACTTTCTTCGTTCATCCGAAAGCATTGTATCGATAAAATGATATAGCAAGAATGCATATGGAAGGGGATACCTCCCCAAATTCGACGATCCGCGCAGACGTACGCTCCTTGTTTGGCGCTAAACTGGCAATCCTTATTGGGTTCAAAATGAAGACGCTCCCATTGTAACGAAAGTACGGATCGTTATTGTTTGGAAATCGGCGGTTTTACCGCCTTTTTCCCTTCATTAGCGTGTTTCAGTTTCGTTACACGAGCAACAAGGTGATTTACGGGCTATTAGCGTGTATACGTTTCGTTAGCCCGCCCGGCGGGTCGTCAGCCACCAGCGGTACATATGACGAAACGTTACGGTTCCCATGAAATTTCCCGAGATGCTAACGGGCAGAATAGTTGAAAATGTAAAATCTGTATCAGAGCAAACGCCATTGACAAACCAACTACTACGTGTTACTTTTTAGTGGTAGTAAGTAACACTTCATACCAGTCATACAGAATAGTAAAGGGTGATTGTCCTGGAAAACTTAACGGAAATGCTCAAAGGCGTGCTTGAGGGCTGTGTCCTTGAAATTATTAGCCGCCAAGAAACCTACGGCTACGAAATCACACGGCGGCTGAACGCCCTCGGCTTCAAAGATGTTGTAGAGGGAACGGTATACACCATCCTGATCCGTCTTGAAAAAAACAAGTTGGTGGAGATCACCAAGAAACCCTCCGACATGGGACCGCCGCGAAAGTTTTTCGCGATCAACGACGCGGGGCGTGAGGAGCTGCGTAGGTTCTGGGAAAAATGGGAGTTCGTGTCATCAAAAATTAACGAGTTAAAGGAGAAAAAAGAATGAATTTTTGGGAAAAAATTACGGGAATCGACATGACTAAAGAAATGAAAATTTTTGAATCGCGAGCCAAAAAGCTGCCGGCTGATTATCAAGCGGCATGGGAAAAAATTAATGCGAATCTTTGGTCGTACTCAGATTTCACCGGGCGCAACCTCATGCCAATTTTTGACGGTGTGCTTGGCCTGCTCGAAGAGGCGGCGGCTGACGGTCAGCGTGTCCAAGAGGTTTTGGGTGACGATATCAAAGGCTTCTGTTCAGCGCTGGCCGGCGAAGAAGGGGCAAAATCTTATCGCGACAAGTGGCGCGAGCAACTCAACAATAATATCGCTAAAAAATTGGGTAAATAGGAGGATAAAATGAGCATACAAGATATCATCCAAGGCAAAAAAGAATGGCGAGCCCACATGGCGCGTGTCAAATCGCTCCCACGAGATTATCAGATTGTTTATAAAGAGATTCAAAAATATTTCTTTAAGGTCGGCCCTGTTGAACTAACCGGCGGTACGGGTTTGCTATCGGGGATTGTCGATCTTTTTGAAGAGGGAGCAGCCTTGGGGAAAGGCGTGCTTGATGTGACGGGAAGAGACGTAGCGGCTTTTTGCGACGAATTAATCAAAGATTCAAAAACTTACGCTGACATCTGTCAAGAATCGGTTAACCAAGAAGTTAACAAGGCAATGAAAAAGGTTACGGATAAAACAAAGTAAAAGGGGGATAGCGGGATGGAAAAAGCAATTCAAGTGAAAGGGCTGCAAAAGTCTTTCAAGGACAAAGAAGTCCTGAAGGGCGTCGATTTTGAAGTGAAGCGAGGTGAGATTTTTGCCCTGCTTGGCTCCAACGGCGCGGGCAAGACGACGATTGTTAGAATCCTTACCACGCTGCTCAAACCGGACAGCGGAACCGCCACCATAAACGGATTCGATGTTATGTCCAAACCCGACAATGTGCGGCAGGCGATCAGTCTGACCGGGCAATTTGCCGCGGTTGACGAGATTTTGACCGGGCGGGAGAATCTTATTTTGATCGCCAAGCTGCGGCATCTTAAAAATCCGCGTCAGGTTGCGGATCACATGCTTAAACGCTTCGGCCTGACTGACGCCGCGGACCGCAAGGCATCTACTTATTCAGGGGGGATGCGCCGCAGGCTCGACATCGCCTTGAGCCTCGTGGGAAAACCGGAGATTATTTTCCTCGACGAGCCGACTACCGGACTTGACCCCGAGTCGCGCATCGAGGTATGGAAGACCGTCAAGGAGCTTGCCGCTGGAGGTACAACGATATTTCTCACCACGCAGTACTTGGAGGAGGCTGAGCAGCTTGCCGACCGAATTGCCATTCTGCACGAGGGCAAGATTATCGCGAGCGGTACGCTCACGGAGCTGAAAAAGCTGTTCCCGAAAGCGAAGGTGGAGTATGTTGAAAAACAGCCGTCGTTAGAGGAGATATTCCTCGCAATCGTCGGCAAGAAGGAGGCCATGTAAATGGAGGCGGTAAAAAAACACTTTTTTAGCGATATGGGCGTCATGCTTGGGCGCTCTATGCGCCATATTACCCGCAGCATGGACACGATCTTCACGGTTTGCATCACTCCGATTGCGATGATGCTGCTGTTTGTTTATGTGTTCGGCGGCGCAATCGAAACCGGTACGGATAACTATGTTAACTACCTATTGCCCGGCATCCTGCTGATTGCGATTGCAAGCGGTATATCCTATACGGCTTACCGCCTGTTTATGGATAAGCAACGGGGCATCATTGAGCGGTTCCACTCCATGCCGATTGCGCGTTCCGCCGTGCTGTGGGGGCACGTGCTGACCTCGCTGGTATCCAACGTCATTTCTCTCGTCGTCATCATTCTCGTCGCGCTCATTATGGGCTTTCGCTCGTCGGCAGGGATCCTGCCATGGCTTGCCGTAACCGGTATCCTCGTGTTGTTTACGCTGGCTTTGACCTGGGTCGCGGCGATTGCCGGATTATCCGGAAAATCGGTCGAAGGTGCAAGCGCATTTTCCTATCCGCTTATCTTCCTGCCGTTTATCAGCTCGGCCTTTGTGCCGACCGAGTCGATGCCGCCGGTCGTTCGCGCCTTTGCCGAAAACCAGCCGGTAACCTCGATCGTGGAAGCCATTCGTGCGCTGCTGTCAGGTCAGCCGGTGGGCCATGAAATATGGGTCGCTCTTGCGTGGTGTGTCGGGATTTTGATCGTAGCGTATTTTTTTGCGATGAGGGCGTATAAAAAGCGGATGTGAAATAGTTCATCTAATTCAATGATCAGAATAAAACTTAGGCAGTTCAAAGGAAAACGCCAAGCCGGTAGACATCATCATGGGCTTGGCGTATATTTTCACAATATGCCCGTTCGCGGACACAGGAGACGCTAATTGTGACAAACGGCCGGATTTCGGACAGTTCGCGGACATACGATCCTTTATTCGCGCTAAAAGCGTAAAAATAAGCCCTCCGAAGAACGAATAACGGAAGCAGTGTCCGCCTAAACCGCAAATAAGCCATTTTGACGCGAAATAAAGGCCGTACGGTCCGGATCGCAATTTCTATTCACAAAGGCGAACTTTCCGAATGGATTCTCGCCTTATATTGCTGCACAATAAACATCCCGCACCCAATCATAAACAGGAAGATCGATATAAATTGCGAAGTCGACAACACACCGACGCTTCCCCGCTCTATGTCTCCCCTGAAAAATTCGAGGATAAATCTACCGACGCTATATAAAACCAGGTAGAGAGCAGCGACTTGACCGTCCACTTTCTTCCTTCTGGCATAGAAAATCAGGATTGCAAAATGAAGAAAATTCAAGCCGCTTGCAATTAATTGCGTAGGGATCAGAGGTACGCCGCCAGGCGCCAGGGAAGATGAAGGAAATACGACGCCAAACGCACTCGTTGTTTCTCTGCCGAAACAGCAACCTGCCATAAAACAACCAATGCGCCCGAAGCCTTGCGCGAATGCAACAGAGGGTATAATCAAGTCAAAATACTGAAAAAACTTTACCTTCTTCCTTTTGCAATAAATGTAACCGGCTACTATGCCGCCGATCATACCGCCATATACAACAAAACCCTCTGTGAAAGCCAATAAGATTGCAGGGTCTTCGATTATATTTTTGATCTGGGTGAGCCAATATAAAATCTTGGCGCCTAATGCTCCGCCTGCCAAAACCCAGATCGCCAACGAATCAATGTAACTGCTATCGATGTTGAGACGCTTGGCCCGATAGATAACAACCGCATAAGCGGCAAGCACACCGAGAGCAATCATCACCCCGTATGTATGAATAGTAAAAGGGCCTATGGAAAATAAATCGTTATGCATTTTCCTCATCCTCCGCAAAGGTAAACATACTTTCATCCGCGCCAAGTACAGGTGCAATTCGTTTGGATACATTGGCAAAGATGCGACGGGCGTTGTCATTGGTTCCGATGCGATTTCTTTCTTCGTTTATCAAGCCGAACATTCCATAGACGATAAATATGGCGGAACTGCGGCTATCGTCTGTTTTTATAAATCCCAGCTCTATTCCCTCGTCTAAATATTGCTTAACCGGATCGACGGCACCGCTCAGCATTTTGCTTGATAAAACTCTGAACACCTCTTCATCATGTTGAGTCCCCCGCACTTTATCGCGCCCGTTGATCAACCCCATCCAATGCACTATAACGCGCTTGTAACGCTCTTTATAGGGAATGGTCCTGTCTAGTAAAATATCGGAAATCCCTGAAACAAATAAATCGGTATATCTGTCCATCGCGGCTGCAAATACTTCTTCCTTTGACGCAAAATGATGATAGAACATTCCAAAAGAACCGTTTGCCTGTGTATAAATATCTTTGACCGATGTATTGATATATCCCTTCTCCATAAACAGCTTCATGGCAATGTCCAGCAATTCTTCTTTTCTTTCCTCCGGCTTTTTTACTACCCTTGCCATACCGCATCCCCCTAACAGAGTTTTGCTCTGTTACTATTTTGCATTACAGAGCGATACTCTGTCAAGCGGAGAATCACGTTAGTGCAACAAAAAAAACAAAGGACGCCGGTTAAGCGTCCTTCGTATTCTACAAATCCCCAATTTTCCAATATTCCTAATGTTGCTCAGAGTCAAGGATTGAGCAATTTCATCGAAACGAGCAATCTGGATACAATGACTGCCGCTTCCGCTCTCGTCGTGTGGTTGGCCGGCGCAAATTTGTCTTTGCTCTGTCCTTGCATGATGCCTGTTTGAAGCAGCAGTTCCACCTCTTTAAGCGCCCATGGATGAATTTGGGCACCGTCCGTAAATGCAGTCATCAGCGCTATACTGTCCTTGGCCGAGGAAGAAGCTTTCGCTCCGTTGCTTGGCATCGCCCCGTCATGCAGCAATCTCAATGCCCGGGCAGCCATCACGGCCATTTCCTCCCGGCTGATTGCAGCATTCGGACGAAATGTGTGATCGGCATAGCCTAGCACAAGTCCATAACGGACAGCCGTTGCAACGGCTTCGCCGTACCAGGCGTCTGGCTTCACATCCCGGAACGAAGCTGCCCCGCTTCCGCCTTGAAGATCAAGCGCTCTAACGAGCATCGCCGCAAATTCAGCCCGGCTGACGGATCTCCCCGGTGCAAAGCGATCTTCTCCAACACCGTTCAAGATTTGCCTTGCGCCCAATTTCTCAATTTCCGCTTTGGCCCAATGGCCTTCCAGATCCGCGAAAGTAACGGCGTGACGTGCGACAACGAAGATTCCATTCGCCGCGCTCTTCACGATGACTGTCGTCGTTCCATCGGGATTCGCCTCCAGCCGGGCCGGAACATAGCTCAGCTTGCCCGATTCCGGATCGTACAGCAGAACAGCCGTCGTTGCCGGGTCAAGCTTGCCGTCTACCTTCCATTGGCGCTCGACGTAAGTCGCTCCCTCATATCGGGCGATCTCTACCGTTTTGTCGCCTTCCGTCACTTGAACCGCGAATTTCTTGGCAGCACCGATTAATTCTAAACCTTGCTTCTTGGCCTGTTCGGCGAGTCCCGACTGCTCCTGCCGGGAAAGCGGTACAATCCGAATCGACACGACGGCTTGTTCCCGGTCGACGACGCCGGCCTGCTTCATGATTTGATCGGTCAGTTTCAACGGGAATCGATATACCGAACCGTCTTCTCCCGTTATCTCGATCACCGTCTCGGGATATTCGGCGGCCGCCGCCGTTAATACGGAGCCCGTCAAGTTCACGCTGCCCGCAGCATCGGTTCTCAGCTCAATCAAAGTCTTGCCCTGGCGCAATGCTTCCTGCAGAGCCGAGTCAGACATAGAATCGGCAGGCTTGGTGGCCGGTACCCCGCTAGAGCCTCCGCCGGAGCTGCCGGAGCCGCCTGTATTTCCACCTCCCGGTCCGCCGGAACCCGGCTCACCCGGGTCGCCCGGATCAACCGGAGGCTTCTTGCCCGAAGCGAAGCCTTCATTGATTTCTTTGAAGCTGAAAGCAGCCGACGGATTGGATACCATCTTCATCCGGTCTCCGCGAATGATGACGTTGTCGACCGTTGCGGAGCCTTTCAGGCCGGAGGTTACATCGACCCCATTGGTGCCCGTACCGTCGATGACGATATTTTTCAACAACACATCATGCATGGCAAAATCCCCATGTGCAATCAGTCCTGCATACGTGCTGTCTTTCGCCACATTATCCTGAACGATAATTTTCCCCTTCATATCGCTCTCCCCGGCGAACAGCCAGAGAGCTCCCAGACCGATGGCGTATCCGGTATCATAGCTGCCGGTCCGAACCAGAGTGTTCCGCTCCACCACCGTCGTTCCGGCAAAAGGCTCGGCATTGAAACGAGTAGACACGGCAATGCCGGCCCCGTTGGTTACGGTGTCTTTCACCACATTGTCCTGGATCTTGTTATCTTTGCCGCCGAATACGACAATGTTGTCGGCAAGCCAAGGCAGGGTCACCGTATTGAAGCGGGCCGTATTATTCACGCTCGGGGTTCTTTCCGACCCGTTCACATCCACCAGCTTCCCGTCCGTGAAGGACCACATCGCAATGCCGTCGTCTCCCGGATAACGGATATCGCTCTGCTCCATCATGCTGTTGCTCGTTCCGACGGCAAAGTTAATGCCATCGGCCATCAGATTGCGGATCCGCAATCCCATCATATACAGTCCGTTCGTCCGCGCCTTCTCCCCGATCGGCTGCGTCAGCCACAAGCCTGCCTTCGTATGCTCGATCCAGACATGCTGAATGATCGATCCCGGCCCGAACGCCCCATGGAAAGCATTCGTGAACGCTTCGTCATCCCGTTCGTTAATGCCTCCGTCAATAAGCAAATCATATACCTCGACCGTGCCGCCATGACCGTAGAACTTGGCTCCGTTCAACGTCGTGTGCCACATGCCCGCACCGCGGATGACCGCTGAATCCAAATGCAGCAATTCGTCTCCGAAGTCGAAGCTGCCTTCCGGGAACCAGACGCCGGCGCCTTGAGCCTTGGCAGCGGCCAATGCGTTTTTCAAAGCCGCCGTATCGTCTTGACCGTCATTAGGAATCGCTCCGAAGTCCGTGACCGACAGGAAGCCTTCCGGCTTCTCATAGGCCGGCGCTGCCTTCTCCATCTCGACCAAGTCGATGACATAATAATCGGCACGATCTCCGCCATCCTTCTGAAGCCGTATAGCAGCCCCTTGCGGCACATCGCCGATCAGGGCATGGATTTCGTCAAAGAAGCGGTGACCGCTGCCTTGACGAGGATCGTTCGACCAAGGATAGCTGCCGTACTCCCACGCATATTTGGACGTTAATGTAAGCGACTGCCTGAACTCTCCATTCACATACAGGGATAATGTATGTTCCTCGCCCTGCCCGTCCTTGCTGTCCGGAATGGAATAACGGAGCACGAGCGCATTGGCGGGTTGCGCCAAGTTGAATTCAACATAGTCCCCTGTTTGACCCAACCGGACCGCCTGACGTCCGGAAGCTTCCGAAGCGATACTGCGGTATTTCCGCGATGGGCCGAGCAAAGTTCCGTTTGTCTTCGCATCCTCCGCCTCATAGCTGATGTAAGGCACCGTGGCTCCCCGATACGCTTTATTGACGCTATGCTTGACGATCAAACTATCGATTTGCAATGCCGAAATATCCGCGCCGATGCCGCTTAACGAGACCGTATTCATGCCTGCGCGCAAGCTGAGCTTCACCTCTGCTGCGCTTACGCCGTCGGAACGTGTAAGAAGCACCGATTGTTCCCCGAGGCCATTCACCGTAACGCTCAATTGTTGCTCCGAACCGGAGTTGTTTTTATAACGAATTAGTCCTGCATACTCCCCTTGCTCTTGCGCATGAACGGCAAAACGGATCACCTTGTCTGTCTTAAAAGCATCTTCGGCAGCATATGCGATATCCGAAGCTACAGGCGTAAAGCTCCATAATGCCGGTTCTGCTAAAGATGCTGTCCCATACATGACACCCGTCGGGCTATATTGCAATAAACCGTTTGGATCCGTGGTATTGGACAGTGTGCGGTAGCCTAATTTTTCATCCAGTACCCATTGCGTCTCCAATGCTTTCATGGACGTCGAGACGGCAGCCTTCCCTTTCCCGTCCAGCGTCAAGTAACGGCCTGTCGCCGTGTTTTTAATCAGATGCCGTCCGTTATAATCCTGTATCATCCAGTTGGAGGCGCCTTTCGCGTCGTCGCTGTGAACCAGTTTCACCGTTCCGCCCTGTTCCGCAAGCACCACACCGCCTGCTCCCTGCGGGGATATCATCACGATATTCGTATCATTCTGAATCGGAGTAGCGGTATTGAGGTTGCGCTCTTCATCCATATCAGGCGTATTGAACTGCTGCGGAGCAGGCTCCAGTTCCCACTGCACCGATCCCCATGATTCAGGGTACAAGCCTCTTTCCGCATAGCCCGTATTGTTCTGCACATGAATAAATTCATCGTCATAGTCCCCGTACTGGCTACGAATCAGCACTTGATCGCCGCCCGCGACCCGAGTGACCGACCAGGACGAAGCGCCGTCAGCCGCAGGGTCCGTTTCCTTGCTTTCCAGAAATGAATAATCTTCCGTCAACGTGATATAATGTCCTGTTGCCCGGTTTTGGATCCGCTGCCGTCCGTCCGCGCCCCGCTGAATCGTCCAATGCGAATAACCGTTATCTTCAGCGAGATCTCCGTATAATACAACACCGGAACGGTTCTCGTACAAATAAGATTGATTCGTCACGCTCTTAATCCGCACAGGCCCTTCAGGAATCGGCTTCTCCGCGATTTGCGCCGGCTCGGCAACGAATTTGGATTCGGCCCGATCGGCCGCTCCTTCGGCTCTGCTTACTTTCAAAGCAGGCTGCCCCTGCTCATTCAAAGCGGCATATAGAACATGACCCGTCCAGGCGCTTTGTATGTTTACCTCATCCGATTCGCTCTGTTCTATATTCCATTTGACACTGCCCCAGACGTCGTATACCTCGGAACGGGCTTCTACCGTTAACTGAGGCTCATCCTCGCTCTCGACCTGCTCCTCCGCCAGATTCTGTATCGAGAGATAGCGGCCGCTGCCCATGTTTTTCATCATGACCGGACCGTTCGCGCCGTTCTTCTCATCCAGAAACCAAATGGAATATTCATCGTCCGCCGCCCCGTAAGTCACCTCAGTCACCGGGTCAGCCGTCCGCACATCTTGCAAATATTGATCGTTCGTGCCTTGCAGCTTGAAGCGATAGTGTTGGTTCTTCTTCTCCGCTACCGGCAGGAACTTCCACTGCGGACTGCCCCAGTTCGGATTAATGACGCCGTATTCGGCGTATTTAGTCAGGTTCTGTATGGAAATAAACTTGGCAAACGGTTCGCCGGGCGTCTTATCCGTAACATTGCTCAGCAAATACGTGCCGCCGCCGATATTTTTGCCGCTCCATATATACGCTTCGTCGACGTTCGTCAAATCTTGAAGCGGCGTGGCCTGGATATGCCCGTCCGGCATCTCGGCGATATTCATGTAATGGCCCGTTTCGCGGTTCTGGAGCAGCTTGCGCCCGTTGTGCTTCACTACAAGCCATTGGTCGCGCCGGTCATCTGTCCGCATATTGCCGTATTTGATTGTACCGTCCGCATTCTCATATAAATAAAAAGGCTGCCAGACGTTTTGGATCCGTATATACTGGTCCGATCCGTCCAAAACCGCCGCAGGATCGACCAATTCCCATTGCGATCCCAGGCTGTCCGCATCCGTCGTTACCGTTGCGCTTCCGCCCGGTCCGGTTGAAATATACAATCCGGGACGCCCGACATTGCGAATCGTATTGTAATCGTCATAACTGTCGGATGCTGTCAACGACCACTCATAGGTCGCACCGGTAACGCTGGCATTTCCGGTCGACAGGCGATCTCCGTCAATATTCAAATAATGGTTGCTGGCGGTATTGCGGATTCGCTTACTCAGATCGTAGTCTTCAACAATCCACAAATAGCGCGGGTCGGAGCTTGAGGCCGGATCGATCGCGCCATAATACACGCCTCCTTCATCTTCGAACAAGAAGTCGGCAGCGACCTTCGCATCCGTATAGGCCGCGATCCGGACGGCAGGCAGATCGGATGCCGGGACGATTCGCCAGAGGGCGTTGACGCCTTCGGGGCCTCCGGCCCAATTGTTGGAACGCACATCGTTATCGTCCGGAAATTGCGGATTGATCCAGTTTTCCGGCAGCGTGACATTCTCAAAGACAACATAGCCGGATTGGCTAACCGCATTCTCCTGCTTCCACCGGCTAAGTCCGGGCTGAGCCGGATCCTCATCCTTGGCGAAAATCCCCGCCCAGGTGGTCTCATTCTGGGTAATGACATGCCCTGTGGCGCGATTGCGAATCCGGACTTGATCCTGGCCGCCGCTCTCGATATACCAGTGAGACGTCAAATCGTCGGCCGGCCTGACGCCATGCTTGACCAGCCCGTCTTCCTCATAAATGACGCTTCCGGGACGCATGAAGCTTTCAATGCGGACAGGGCTGCCCTCAACCGCTATAAAAGCCCACTGCGGACTCTCAAACGTAATGTTGATATCCGAGCTCGCTTCCGCGAAGCCCAACTGATCCTCCTCATGAATGACCAGATTGCCTTCCGGCACGGTGGCGCTGCGAACGATCATATATCCGGCCCGGTTCGACCTGTCGATGATCCACTTCTCCGCATTCGAATCGGCCGTCCCGCTTGTCGTCAGCGCCTGATAGCGCTGCTGCGTCCCGGCCACGGTAATGTAATGGCCGGTCTTGACGTTTCGGATCCGGGACAGCCCGTTATCGGTGTCGACCGTCCACTGCGCCGACTCATCCGCCGGGTTCGTCATGCCGTACCTGACGGTGCCGTCCGACGCTTCGTACAAATAATTGCTCTTCCATTTGTTCTTGATCATCACTTTGCCGGAAGGAATATCCAAGGCCCCGCTGCCTAGCTCAGCCGCCTCTGCTTGCTGTACGGCAAACGCCGGAAAGACCGAAATCAGTAGCAGCAAGGACATCCAGGCGGCTGCGATCGGCTTGCATCCTTTCATACTGGCGACCCCCTTTTTTTATTTTTTGGACTTCCTTCTCATCATAGAATAAGAGCGCTTACATTTTGATGTGCGTTTATATGGGAAAAAGGTGCGTTTATACGCAACTTGCACACGAAACTTCGCATTCGCTCAAAGCGTCGAACGACGCCCTTTGCATGCTAAATCGCGCCCTTGACAAAGACTTATCTGAAGTGATATTTTGTCCTAATACCCATTTTGATGGATATCATCTAAGGAGTGGTTTTCATGCTATTGCCTATACATGAACAATTTATTACACAGGTAAAAGAGAAACTCAGTCAAGATCATCGATTTCTAGGTCTGCTTGCAGGCGGTTCCATGATGACAGGAACGATGGATGAGTATAGCGATTTGGATTTAGTGGCAGTGTACGACTCCGCTTATCGGCAGGAGATCATGAATCAGCGGTTAAACATTGCGGAAGGAATGGGAAAATTGCTATCCGCGTTCACGGGCGAGCACGTTGGCGAACCACGTTTGGTGATCTGTTTATACGGTCCGGAACCATTGCATGTCGATCTGAAATTCGTTACATTGGCAGAGCTTGCAATACGGATCGAAAACCCGCTCATTCTATGGGAAAGAGAAGCGGATATCCGCACGATTTTCGAGAAAACGTCGCCAACATACTCATCTCCGAGTCCGCAATGGATAGAGGACCGATTTTGGGTTTGGGTCCATTACGGTGCAACGAAGCTGGGAAGAGGCGAACTATTCGAGTTAATCGATCATATAACATTTATTCGCAACACGGTACTAGGCCCATTAATACTAATGCATTACGGCCACCTGCCCAGAGGAGTCAGAAAATTGGAGGAACTGTGCGCCGGTGAATTAGAAGCCCTTAGAGAAACTGTCCCGGTTCACAGCCTTGAAAGTTGCTACAATGCGTTAAAAAACTCCATTAAACTATATCAGCGCTTGCGGCAACATTTAGACTCATTAGATGTGAAGGAAGAAGCCGAACAAGTTTCTATCGCTTATCTTGAGAACGTGTATTCCTCATTGAACAGATAAAAAGCGGAAAGCTTCCCAATCCTTATTCCAACTCCTCCTTAAGCGATTGGATCGATTCGGCGCTGCCGCTGACCAGCAAGCGGTCCTGCGTCAGCAGTTGCGTCGCTCCGTGCGGAATGATAATCGAGTCTCCGCGATAGATCCGCAGAATTAACGCATCGCCGAGGAAAGGCAATTCCTTAAGTTGTACGTGGCTGTATTTCGGATTGTGAACCTTGATTTCCTGCAAGGAATCGTCCTGCGCAATCAGCATGACGGCGCTCGGATACTGGATCAGCCCTTTCAGCAGCATCCGGGAAGCGAACAACGTCGAGAAGACGTTGAAGTTCTCGGATTGCAGCGATTGAATGAGATCCGGGCTTTCCGCCCGAACGATAATGTTTTCAAGTCCCAGGGACTTGGCCTGTCGAGCCAGCTTGGCATTTTGGAGTTCGTCCATGGAGCCGAAAACGATCACATCGGTATGAAACGCGCCTGCCCGCAGCAGGGTATCTCCGTCTAAATCGGAAACCACGGTAAGCGGGAATCGTCCATAATCCTGCTTGGATTGTTCATCGCCGATCGAAGCGTCCGCACTATAAATGGTAATGTCAAAGCCATCTTGCAGGAGATCCTGAGAGACGGGCAGCGTCACATGATTCGCCCCGATCAAGGAAGCCCGCACCCGCGCGGCTTGCGCCCTAGGCACCTGCTTATTAAAGAGCACAGGGAACAGCAGGCAGTTGATGACGCAGACCAAAATAACCGCGCCTTGCAACTCGCCTGAAATAATCCCTAGGTCGTAAGCTACGGAAGCCGCAGCGATCACAAGGCTTAAGGTGCTGGCCATCAGCAGCCCCCCGGAGGAAGCGTATTTGAAGCGGAACCAGAAGCCAAGCAGCAGGGTAGGAACGTACCGCGCCACAAAAATGAGACCGATTAACAGCGGAATGAGCGCTACGATCTTCCAGTTGGTGATCAGGGCGGGGATATCCAAACCTACTCCGACCATGATGAAAAAGATCGGAATGAGGAAGCCGTAACCGAACGACTCCAATTGATGGACCAGCTCGCGGGACGGACGCAACAGGGATACGATCACCCCGGCCAGGAAGGCGCCGAGAATGCTCTCCACCCCAAGCGTCTCGCTTAATACGACGAGCATGAGGACGAGAGCGAGGATCGCGCGCGTACCTAACTGGGCGGTGCCTCCCCCGCTAATTTTGCTTATGAATTTGGAACGTATAAACCTCGCCGCAAAGCGGTAGATCACGAAGACGAGCGCGAAGAACAAGCCGAGCAGCCACAAGCTGTTCGTATTGCCGGACTGCAAGCTAATATAGACGCCAAGCAGAATCATGGTGATTAAATCGGAAAGGATCGTGATCATCAGCAAAGTTTGCCCATAAGCGTGATCCAGCAGTTTTTTCTCCTTTAATACGGGCACGACCACCCCGAGGGAAATCGAGGCAATCATGATGGTGAACAAGTATGGCTCGGTTATGTAGTGTAATTGCTGCAATAATACGGCACATCCGTAGGAGACGGCCGCGATCAGAAGGAAGACCATACTCGAAAGCATGAGCGGATTCGGCGGTTTTCTTGTGCTAAGCTCGTCCTTAAAATGATCCTTCGGCAGATGGGCCAGAATCGCTTGGGAAGTCTTCTTCGGTTTGAAGAGAGACACGTCCAATTCAAGCCCGCTCAAAAACATAAGAAAGATAAGCCCCAACGTGGAAAGCTGGCTAACCCACCCCTCCGGCTGAATGAGATTAAACCCGGAATTCCCTATGATAAGCCCGACGAAAATCTCGGCGACCACAACGGGAATGACGCGCAAATTAAAATATTGAAGTGCGATGGGAACCAAAAAAGCTAGTGCAACAACAAGCAAAAGGGAGGTTAAATCGTTATGCATGATTGCTCCTTCACCGAAATTTTAGTTTAATATTACCTTGTATAAGTTAAGGATGCAAAGGGAAATGTAAAAACCTTCAAGTTAATCATCCGTTAACAAACAACATGTATACTATACATAAAGCAATATGCAAAACAATACATTCATCGAGAAAGGAGTTCGAATATGGGCATTCATACGTATTTCCAATCGTTAACCGATTTAGAGCGAATTATAAGATGCCCCGGCAGATTCAAGTTTGAGGAACATAGTGTATCCGCTCATTCCTGGAAGGTGGTTCAATACGCCAAAACATTGGCGGATATCGAAGAAAGCAATGGAGTCGCTGTGGATTGGAAAAAGCTATACGAAATAACAAGCAGCCATGATTACGGTGAAATTTTTATCGGAGATATTAAGACGCCTGTGAAGCACTATTCATTGGAACTGCGAGCCATGCTGCAAAAAGTAGAAGAAGGAATGGTCGCCCATTTCATTGACGAGCATATTCCTGAGGAATTTAAGGACATATTCCGGAGACAACTGCGCGAAGGCAAAGACGATTCGGTAGAGGGGAAAATATTGGAGGTTGCCGACAAACTGGATCAGATCTACGAGGCCTTTGCAGAATTGCAACGAGGCAATACGGAAAAAGAATTTATCGTGATGTATCGAAACGCTCTGATCAAAATTAAAGGAATCAAGCTTCATTGCGTCGATTATTTTCTGCAACATATATTGCCCGATATGGTTCGCGAAGGATCGCAATCTCCGATCGATATTCAAAAGATTACGAACGAAGCGTTAGCAACATAGCTGACCCGCTTCTCCCTCCATCCTCTTCTTGTCTTGCTTTCCTCAAGTTAGTCCCCGGTATGTTCAACTCGCTCTAAAATTTTCATCGGATCTCTCTTAGTTGGGCAAACAAAGCATACACCATAAATCCCGCAAGCCCCCCGAATGAATTCAAAATCATATCGTCCACATCAAAGGTTCCCATGGAGAATACCGCTTGCGAAATTTCCAAGGACAGGCTGAGGCCGAATGACTGCGCCAGCACATGCATGGCGGTTGCTCCCCTTTCTCCCCTGCTTGATCCAAGCAGTCCTAACAGCAGCCCGAATGGCATGAAAATCGCAATATTTCCGAACAGATTCACGAATCCATGGCTTGTTCCGTATTCCAGCGCGCTCGCAATTTCATGAAAAGGCATCAAATTCCCTTGCTGTATCCTCAGCGCCACGCGTGCCGGTTCATGCCAGCTTATTCCAAGCTGCCGAATCAAATACGTAGGATCGATGGCATTGAACTTGAACAGAATAATTTTGATTAATAGGTATAAATAGACGGCAAAAACAGCGTGCTGCAGTTTGAAGCGTTGCGCCATGATCATCTGTCTTCCATCCCAACCGATACCGGATCGCCGCCCCAAGTCGTGACAATAACTCCATCCGTATTATTGCCGGAAACCGTATAGCTTCCTTCTATCGGCACCTTAATGCTTCGCTCTGCCTGGATGGGGTAATAGGATACCTTGTACTCCTTGCCCTCCACTTCCGCATAAACCGTCCCCTGCTCTCGCAAATATTCCAGGTATTCCTCCAGCACAAAGTCATGTTCCTGCATGATTGCGCTATGGGGAAGCCCGACGTACCGGAAATGCCAGGGCTCATACATGACGCCCGTTATATTGGTCTTATCCTCCGGGTAGCGCAGTATAAAACCATGCTTCCAGGCGTTGTTCTCCAGCCATTTGCCTTCAGGCGCGTCCTTCATCAAGCCGAGCGAGGAACCGATATCCATCGACAGCCCCAAATTATGCTCGCTGTAGCCTGGCGGATTGGCTTGCTTCGAACCCAATTGCTCGTACAGCTCGGCTTGTTTTTCCAAGTCCCGGTATCCGCTATTGATCAGAAAATGATTGACGCCCTCCGCGCGAGCCGATTCGATCATCGCGGTAAATCTCTTCAACATGTCAAGCGGCAGCTCAACGCTATTGTCAGAAATCCCGAAGCCATCCACCAAATGATTCTGTTCGAACAAATTGACTACATCCTGAATCTCCGCATGATTTGGTACCGGATACTGGGTGTTAATAAGCAATAAATCGCCTTTATGGATCTCGCTCCTGTTTATCGTCAGCGTGTTATGTGAAAGCTCCGGCAGCCGCAATTCCGACTCTTCCGGCGGCAGAACCTCATCCAATTCTTCGCTTTGTTGGAACGTATGGATGCCCCAGCCCAGCAACAACAAAATGATCATTGCATAGAACCACTTTTTCATAAGGTTATCCTCCTTTGCCTTACCTTAAGGTTAAAGAGGAGATCTTAAAAATTAGGCAGGATAAAGTTTAAAAATTTATAAAGCCGCTTCCCTCGCGCACATATTCAGTGCTTTCTTTCAAACGGCCAATATCGTGGCCTGTTGGATTTTGGAAGGTACGAAGCCCAAATGTCGGCACGACTGCAAAAATGTGATCAAAAATATCCGCCTGGACCGATTCATACACCTTCCAGTCGGTATCATTGCTGAAAGCGTAGATTTCCAAAGGCAGCCCGTTATCTCCCGGCGCTAACTGCCTGACAATCAGCGTCAAATCCTGATGAATTTTCGGGTGATTCCTGAGATATTGAAGTATATACACTCGGAAAACGCCAATGTTCGTAAGATGTCTTCCGTTCACTTTGCTATCCGTATTAATATTATGTTCCAGATTGTACGTATTAATTTCATCTAATTTTGTATTGATATATTCGGTAAGGTAATGAATCTTCTGAAATTCCTCAATCATTTCCTTCGTGCAAAAAGAGATGCTATTCGTATCGATATAGACGCTTCGCTTAATCCTTCTGCCGCCGGATGCTTTCATTCCCCTCCAATTTTTGAACGAATCTGAAATAAGGGCATAGCTGGGAATCATGGTGATCGTTTTATCGAAATTCATGACCTTTACCGTATTCAATGTAATGTCGATCACGTCGCCGTCGGCATTGTATTTAGGCATCTCAATCCAGTCGCCGACACGCACCATATCGTTAGCAGACAATTGAACGCCTGCCACCAGGCCTAGGATTGAATCCTTAAATATGAGCATGAGAACAGCCGACAATGCGCCTAATCCGCTGAGAATAATCAACGGGTTCTGACCGATGAGATTCGAGAGCGCCACAATGCCGCCAATGATAAATAGAACGATCTTGGCAACCTGAATATATCCCTTGACCGGCCTGATCTTAGAGACTTCAAACGAGCGATAAATCGCCTCAAAAGCATTGAGCAACGCATTCAACACCATGATGGTTACGATAGTCAGATAAGTTAGTGCGGCTTTTTCAATCAAAGTTTGAAATGCCGGAAAGATGGGCGCAGAATAATAAATAATGATCGCCGGCACGAGATGCGACAGCTTGTGGAACACTTTTTTCTCGGCAATGATATTGTCCCACGTATACCGATTGTTATGAACGAGATGAATAATCGTCTTCAGCACGATTTTTTTAGCTATAAAATTTGCCAATATGCAAACCGCAGCGATAAATACAATCATGATAATATTCGAAAGATAACCAATGGTTTGTTCGCTCATGCCATATCTGTCCAGTTGCTCTTTAATAAATTCCATTGTTTCCTCCTAACGCCGTGTTACTAGCCTTGTATTATAAATTAGTTTTGAGGACTAAGCAATGTTAAAGAATTCCCACAATCTTCTGCCGTCGCCTCACCAAAAACCCTTCGTTTAAAAATTTATTTTTTTACTTGACCTATACGTTAACGTTAATGTTATAAATAGCCATATGACATCATCGTTAAGGAGTAGCATATGTGGATTTGAAAAACTAAGCAACTGTATAGACTAAATTTTGGATTTCTTACATCAAGAGGAGATTGATAAATCATGAATTTAGCTAAAGAAATGGGCACTCGCGAGGATTTTTTTAAACATTTAACGTTGTTTATCATTGTTCACATCATTATTAATGTGTGGTTACGGATGGAATCTTCTCCACAATTTTTATCTGGGCTTAAACAATCAATTCAGGAAGGGAAAATATGGTTTTACCATGAGGGAACAGGGATATTTATTACTATCGTATGGCTAATTTTGCTTACGGTACAAGGTTTCTACGTATTATTAGTTAAAGATAAGATCCAGCAAAAGCAATAAACTATGCAAAGAGCAATTTGGGATTTTTACACAAAAACAGCGCATACAATCATTTCGTATGCGCTGTATATTTATCGTTTTCTTGCGGGAAAGGCCTCTGTTCAGTTTGTGTGGTCATCTTTTTTTCAACTTTTCGAGCTAGTATTAATGCGCCTTGATCGATATATTTCATATAAAAATGCGACAAAATAAATAATGGCACCATAGAAACCATAAACGTAATTGCATAGGCAAGATTATAACTATAATAATGAATCAATTTACTAAACAGGAATGCAGAGAACGTATTTAGGAGAGTGAAATGAATGAGGTAAAGGGAAAATGAAACCTTACCTAAATAAGCGAATGTTTTCCACCCAAATACACGTTGCAGCACTTTTAAACGAAGCAGAGCAAACAAAATCATAGCAGAGCCTAGGGTTCGTGCAAGAAGTCGTGGATCGATGTTAAATTGTATCCATTCATTGATATTTTTTGTCCACACTTCTACGGGTTCGTACATAGTTCCCATTAATGAAGTATAAGGCGCCGAACCTAAGTAAATCCCCATTAGAAGCACAAGTACTGTCGTTACTTTACTTTGGATCCATTTGTGCTTGAGCAAATCGGCGAGCAGCATCCCCCACAAAAAAGCGACAAAATAGGTTTGAATAAGAGCAATGGATAAGACCGCATACACCATCCATCTTTTCTTCACTCGTCCGAATAAAGCAAGAAAACCAAAAATAAAAAAAGAACCTAATAACTCATAGCTCATTGTCCAAAGGACTGGATTATAAGGATGTGCTTTAACACGGAAAAACGGATCAAAAATAGCAGCCTTGATAACGGTATATACATTTGTATCTAAAGCGTAGTAGTCCTTTTTCATATCCGTCCATGTTATTTCCCATATTTCTTGGAGATGAAAGGCTTTCATAATAATTGCTAGATACACAAGCAATACGGATACAGCTGCCGGCACAGCAAGCCGAATGTACCTTCGTATGGCGGAAGAATGCAACAATTTTTGAAAGGTTACACCATCGATCTCTTTTTCAAACATTTTGACACTGAGCACATAACCACTTAGCACAAAAAACAAACAAACGGCAAATTGTCCATTAAAAAATAAATTAATCGGAGAATGTCCGTACCAGATATCCCATTCAGAATGAGCTTGTTCTGGTCTTCCATTTAACGCAGCTGGATAAAACACTTGCATGTAGTGTGAAATGACCACGGCAAATGCCGCAAGTCCCCTAATCCCATCCAAATAGAGCAACTTTTTTTCTGATGTCTCTTCATTCATTTTTTCACTTCTTTCATAAATAGAACTACTATAACATATTACGCCGTGAACCGAGATTTCCTATTCACGTACTCGATCATAGTAAGATAAATATCGATGAAAAGCAAAAATCCACAACCTCATGCAGTCGTGGATTTACATGGTGGAGGCGAGGGGAGTCGAACCCCTGTCCGAAAATATCGCCACACAGGCTTCTACGGGTGTAGTTGCAGTTTTGATGTCACCTGAGGAGGCCCCCTGCAACCGGGTTCTTCTCAGGTCAGCCTGATTGTCTTCTTCAGCCAGCCCCAGGCGGAGACTGGACAGCGTATCCCACTAAGGTTGGGCCCCTATCCCGGCACATGGGCGATGCAGGGTAGAAGCTCGCTAGCAGGTTATTAAGCTGCTAAAGCGAAGTTGTTTTGTTGTTTGCCGTTTAAATTTGGCGTTAGCGTTGTTGAAGCGGACGCGTCCCCACTACCCGCTACCCATGCTCAAACTATCCCCGTCGAATCCAAAAACGCCCCCGAAATGGGCTCGTTCGTGAATGGATCGTCCATTCGTTCGAGCAAAAGTTGTGCATAAAATGCTACATATATATTATACCACATTCCCCCCGCCTCCACAGAATTTGTTGTTGGAAGCGTTGGATGCTTGTGGTGCGATGAATCGAATCAACCAAGCGCCGTTGCCTGCGGAAATGGCATGTTAGCGCGCGATTTTCTGCTTCTCGCGCAGCGCCCGCTGAATATCGCGTTGCGCATCGCGTTTGGCGGCGGATTCGCGCTTGTCGTATTGCTTCTTCCCTTTGCCAAGACCGATCAGCAGCTTCGCGTAGCCGTTGCGGATATAAATCTTGAGCGGCACGATCGAATATCCCTCTTGCTTGGACTGGCCCAGCAGCTTGTGAATTTGCGCCTTATGCAGCAGCAGCTTGCGCGCGCGGGTCGGATCGACCGGGTTGAACCGGTTGCCCTGCTCGAACGGGCTGATGTGCATATTGTGGATGAACATTTCCCCGTTTCGGATCGTAGCGAAAGCGTCGTTAATATTCGCCTTGCCCATCCGAATCGATTTAATTTCCGTTCCTGTCAGTACCATGCCCGCTTCGAACGTTTCCTCAATGAAATAGTCATGGGAAGCTTTCTTATTCTGAGCGAGCTGCTTGCCGTCACTCTTCTTACCCATGCTCTCACTCCTTCATCATCGAAATTTTTTGCCGAATGGGCTTTCGTATCGTATCTGTCTCTTGGACAGCAATGGAAAGATCGGATCAGACATTAATTGTAGCAAAATTCAACCGCTAAAATCAAGAGTTTCAATCGCTTGTATCAATATGTTTTATGGTACAAATCAATGCAAAGTAAAGTATAATAAAGAATAAGGTTTTGCCGACTCTGTAAAACACGCTCGATGCCAACGCAAGGTATCTTTAACGACACAAAAATTTAACTCGATTAACATTTTATCCCACAAATAGCCAACACCTTGAAAATAGCCCGTCTATCCATACTCCAAACACCAAAACTACCGACCGCTATAACTAGACTGGATAACAAACAAATCGCATCAACCGCCCCTGTCAGTCCCATTCTTAATCGCTTGCAACCATTGGAGCTTCAAACATGTAAGCGCATTCGCTATCCGTAATCTTTGCTGTTCATTTCCCGCTTCTGTCCGGTTACAGAAACCAACGACTGCGAGTGGCGTTATTGTGAAAACGAGATAGGTACGTGCTGAAACTGCCTCTCGATGAACGTGCAACATTTGTAACGGAACTAGAAGACCTTAATTTGCAAAAAAGCCGACTATTCAAATTCTAACGGAACCCAGCGCTCTTATTCTTTGTTTTGCCATCAAAAAATGAACGAATGACCGCAAATAAGGTCCGTCACTTCCGTTACATTTCCAAAAGTTTCAATTTTGCCCAAATAAGGTCCCCTGCATCCGTTAGCCGCGACATCGCCGCTTACCGTTCATCGATCGTCACCGAAAGCCCGCATTTTCAACCAAACAAAGCGATAATCGCGTCAAAATAAGACCTTGGCGAAAATCCCGCCATATAACAATACCTCATCATCCGCACATGCACAAAGGCGCTACAAGCACGTCGCTATCCGTAAAAAAGGAGGAGTATTCATATGATTGTCCAAAACCACGAAAAGCAATCATCGTACAGCTTCCCTTACACCGAACTCGATTTCGAAACGACGGTCAAACGGCCGAATTATCGGGTCGATCTGCGCAATGCCCGCAACGAACATTGGGAACGTTTTATCGACGCCAATCAGGTGAAGGATTGGTCGCAGCTGCGCTGGCAAGATATCGGCAAACCGTATCGCGTCGAAAATATGGCGGAAGCCCGGAAGCAGTGGGAGCGCGAGCATGAACAAGCGATGCCTGCCCATACCGCATGGCAATATTTCAACCGTTCGTTTCACGAATGGTTCGAGAAGGACGTGCCAAGCGAAATGAGCGAAGCCGGCCAAGCGTTGTGGCGGCATATGCGCAAATTCCAGATGCGCGAAGTGAAGGCGGCGCTCGGCGATTACGTGAAGCTCGGCATATGGAACTATGCCCACCGCATCCAGGACGGCATTTGGGATCCCCGCGGCAAAAGAGCGCTATTCCAAGGGCTCGATCTCAAACGCCCGCGCATCCTGTTCCTGGGCGCCGCCGAAGGATATGAGGCGATGCAACTGCATGCGATGTATCCGGGCGGCGAAGTCGTACTCGTCGACTACGACGAGTATTGCCGCACGCATCGCTTCGGCGACTTCCCGGACACGTATCCGTTTCTCGGAACCGATCCGGTCACCGGACAGCCGCGCGTATGGTACAAAAGCCAAATGAACATCTATTATTTGATTGACGACATACGCAATCTCGATTTCGGACCGGAGTTCGACGTCGTGCTCAGCGTCGGCCTGCTTGAGCATTTCCCCGATGCCTTGAAGCCGGAAGTGATGGAATGGCATCGCAAATTCCTCAAGCCCGGCGGCTATGTCGTGATGACGACACCGCGCCTGCACCTCAAAACGAAGCTATTCTACAAAATAATGGAAGACGTAATGAACCATACGTATCGCGAGTTAATGGACATTCGGCAAATGGGCCTCTACGTGTACGAGAACGGCTTTGAAATATTGCGGCACGGCACGATCAAAGTGCACAACGGCATCGTCGCCCGCGTCACGCCAGCCCATTAAGGCCGCATGGAACAACAAAGGCGAGTCCCCGTCCAAATCGATAGGAGAGAGACTCGCCTTACTTAATTCGCCGAACGCGTCGACTGCGCTCGCGTCACCGCCCGGCCGGAAGAACCACCGGCAGCGGCGCCTTTGCGCCGTTTGCCCGTCGAGCCGACGATCCATCTGCCGAAAGGCAGCATGCTGATCAGCTTCGTCAAACCTAGCGAGCCGGCAGCAACAACGACAAACGTCGCCGCCGTCATCCATAAATGATACCCGCCGCCTTGCAGCGGCCGCGTCAATTGCGCAACCATCGACAAGACGAGCGCATGCGCCAGAAATCCGCCGAACGAGTACGTTCCGATCCAACGCATCACCTTGAGCATCACCCCGCCGATCCGTTGGATATGCAGCGCGATCGCATACATCACGAACAAATTCGGCACAATAAGCATAAAGGTAATCGGCCGCAAATAAGTCGACGGCTGCAGCGTAAAATTGCCGGACGAATTCGACAGCAATTCATATCCAAGCCATATATATAGGACGACGAACAATAGCAAGTTCAACGCGAACGATTTCTCGATAAACGAGCGCCACCGCTGCAGGCCGAACGCGCATACCGCGCCGAGCGCCACATAAAACCAATAAAAAAGTAGCAGCAACGTACGGTGGTCAATGAGCCACTTCCATACCCCTGTCATGCCGCGGCTAATATCGAATAACCGGTAATACGATAACCACAACAGGCCGGCATACAGAACGGCACAGCCGAGCATCAGGATTCCAACGCGAACGGAAAGCGCCTTGGGACGCTCTCCCCATCGCCGGATAAACGCGTTTTTCACCTTTTTGGTAACCCATAAGATTACGGGAAACAACAAATAAAACTGAAAAATCATCACGACAAACCATAACTGATACCCGTAAGTCGGGCTAAGTAGTTGGTTGCCATATTCCGTTACAAATCGTCCCGCCCCGTTCCAAGGAGGGCCGAGGATCAGCCATGTATAAACAAAGGTCCAGCACATAAACGGGACGAATATATCGGTAAACCTTTTCTTCATAAAAGGTCCGTACGACAGCTTATCCTCTTCGTACTTGTAGAACATAATCATGGCGGACAAGAAAACGAACGTCAACGTCCCGTAACGGGTAAAATGAAACAGCATCCCGAGCATGGTCGCATCCTGCGGCAGTATATCTTGCCGATAAATATATTCCCCTATCGAATGCTGCAGTACGATCGCAAGAAATGCCATCGCGCGCAGCAGCGTAATTTCTTCGATTCTCTCTTTGCGCATCGGTTCCCCTCCAGTCACCTTATACCCACTACATTATACCGAACGAAGATTAAAATAACATGAATTCGCCGCCCCGTCAAAGCCTATACTGCATTTACGTTCCGATAAAAAAACGCCAACCCTGCATAAATGATCCAGAAGTAGGCGTCTTTTTCTAACTTATTTTTTCTTTTTGCGCACAAAAGCCGCAATTCCTTTGTTCTTCTTGCCTTTCTTGGCGCGGCCGCCATTCTCTTTGCTTTGGCCGTTCGCACTGCTTGTCGGGCCTCCGTACCCGCCTTTGCCCGAGCCGAACCCAAACACACGCCCGGCGCTCGCGGAGGCGTCGCCGCCTTCAGGCGCTCCGGCTTCGCTGCGTCCTCTGCCGGCTTGCTTTCCGCCTTTCCCGGCTTTGCCGCCTTTGCCGCCGCGCTTCCCGCCGAATCCGCCGTCGAAGCCTGCTCCGCGTTCGCCGCGTCCCTTGCGCTTGCCGAATCCGTCAACGACGTTCATGCTCTGCCGGCGCGGCTTCATATCGACCATTTCGAAGTCGATCGTATGCTCGTCCATATTGACGCCGGCCACGCGAATTTTCACCTCGTCGCCGATGCGGTATATTTTCGACGTCCGCTCGCCGATTAACGACATATGCTGCTCGTGAAAATGGTAATAATCGTCGGTCATTCCGCTTAACCGGATTAACCCCTCTACCGTATTGTCCAGTTCGACGAACATGCCGAAGCTGGTTACGCTGCTAATAATGCCGTCGAATTCCTCGCCGATCTTATCGAGCATGAACTCCGCTTTCTTCAGCTTCTCCGTGTCCCGCTCCGCTTCGACCGCCACCCGTTCGCGTTCCGACGATTGCTGCGCGATATCCTGCATGCGCGAAGCCAAGTATTCTTCGCGGCCGGGCGGCAGCTGTCCGCCGTTCTCCGCCACCTCGCGGATAATGCGATGAATGACCAAATCGGGGTAACGCCGGATCGGCGATGTGAAATGCGTATAAAACTCGGCCGCCAGACCGAAATGCCCCAAGCTCTCGGCATCGTACTTGGCCTGTTTCATCGACCGCAGCATCATCGTGCTGATGACCGTCTGCTCCTTGGTCCCCTGAATTTCCTCCAGCAGCGTCTGCAAAGCCCGCGGGTGCACTTTATTGCCTTTGCCGCGGACGACATAGCCGAAATTGGCGGCGAACTGCATGAAGTTGAGCAGCTTCTCGTCATCCGGATTTTCATGGATCCGGTAGACAAACGGTACTTTCAGCCAGTGGAAATGCTCGGCCACCGTTTCATTCGCCGCAAGCATAAATTCCTCGATAATCATCTCGGCGATCGAACGCTCTCTTTTGACGATATCGACCGGCTTCCCGTTCTCATCCACAATGACCTTCGACTCTTGAAAATCGAAATCGATCGCGCCGCGCGCCATCCGCTTTTTCCGCAGCCGCATCGCCATCTCGCGCATGAGCTTGAAATCGTCGACCAACCCGGCGTAACGGTCCATCAATTCCGGATGTTCGTCGGGCTCGGTCAATATTTTCCGCACATTGCTATAAGTCATCCGCTCCGCAGTCCGAATCACGCTCGTAAAAATATCGTGGCGAACCACTTTCATATGCTCGTCAAACTCCATTTCGCACGAGAGCGTCAGCCGGTCCACCTGCGGATTCAAGCTGCAAATGCCGTTGGACAAACGATGCGGCAGCATCGGAATGACGCGGTCTACCAAATAAACGCTGCAGCCGCGCTGGTACGCCTCTTGATCCAGGCTCGATTTCTCGCGCACATAATAACCGACATCGGCGATATGCACGCCCAGTTTATAATGGCCGTTCGGCAGGCGCTCGACATTGACCGCATCGTCCAAATCCTTCGCGTCTTCGCCGTCGATCGTGACGATCCGCTGCCCGCGCAAATCGCGGCGGCCTTGCTGCGCAATTTCATCTTCCGTAATCGAATCGGGAACGGCCAACGCCTCTTCCAGCACTTCGTCCGGAAACGCCTCAGGCAACTGATGCTTGCGAATAATCGATAAGATGTCGACGCCCGGATCGTCCTTATGGCCGAGTATTTCGATAATTTCCCCTTCCGCCGCCGCGCGGCCCTCCGGATAGTTCACGATCTTGGCGACGACCTTCTGGCCGGTCACCGCGCCGTTGAAGCCTTCCTGACGGACGAACAGATCCCGGTTGATCCGCTTGTCGTCCGGCACGACAAACCCGTACGATTCGTGGTTCTCGAATACGCCGACCACCTGCGTGATCGCCCGGCTCACGATGCGCGCGACCTCTCCTTCAAGCCGGCCGCCGGCCGTCCCCTTCGACGTAATGCGCACCAATACCGTATCGCCGTTCATTGCGCTCTTCAAATCGTTCGCATGAATATAGACATCGGGATGATCCCGATCCTCCGGGATCAGGAAGGCGAACCCTTTCGGATGAGCTTGCAGCCGGCCCCGCAGCAAATTCATCCGCTCCGGAATGCCGTAACGCTGGGAACGCGTCAGAATGATTTTCCCTTCCTGTTCCAAATTGTTGAGCAGCTTCAGAAATTGTTTAAATTGCTCGGAGTCGGCAATGCCGAAATGCTGTTCCAACTCCTGATACGTCATCGGCTTATAGGCCGTTTCTCTCATAAAATCAAGCAGTTCCTGCTCTGTCAAATCATACACCTCGTTTCGTATGCCATCCCGTCAACCGTTATGTACGGAACAAACCAATGCCAAATATATACTCTAGTATACACGAAATCGCCGCATTCCATCCGAAATATAAGAAAAACGCCTGACGGCGTCCTTTAAGTTCGTGCATCTCCGTTCATACGTACCAAAGTAAGCTGGGGTATGGGGATCTTCTTCCCCTGTCCCCAGTCTACTTTTTCACATCATTTATCCTGTAT
>NZ_CAKKLI010000035.1:0-53087 GCF_918697855.1 Paenibacillus sp. CECT 9249
GGTGTGGTAGACTTCACCTAAAAGGTGCTCCTCTCTTTGGGTGTAGTGTTCTCGACAAACACCATTCTACCAAAGATTTGGGCACTTTTTTATGTTTTCAATGAACGGTACTTTCGAAATTTAGGTTGATATGTTGGAGTGAACGGGAATGTCCACCAGTCTTACTTTTCGGAAAAAAGTGACTTAAAACGGAATATTCATTCATTTTAAGAGAAAAATTTTACTGTTATTTGCGCAAATACCGGTCCGTCGAGTAATTCCTAAAATCCACTCCCCCTTCGTGGTACCGCTCCCACGAAACATAATATATTACAGATAACGCTTTCTGTCAACCAAAAACATAACTGATTATTTTTCCAACTATGTTTTGATGACAATTCCGTTTTTCATCAAAAACAGGTTGATGGATTTACATTTTATCTCTATAATGTACCTGTATTGCTCCCACTTTTTATAAAAAACGGATAGATAAACTTGTTCTTACATACATGAACACAACATTGTAGAGGAGGGAGATTTATGAGCTACACCATTTATGATATAGCCCGGGTTGCCAACGTATCCAAGTCAACGGTATCCCGAGTGCTTAATAATCAAACCAATATATCCGACGAAGCACGCGAGCGCGTGATGAAAGCGATCGAACAACTGAATTACCAACCTAGTAAACGAGCCAGAGCTCTTTCCTCCGGTTTTGACGCGATCATGGTTATATCACGGTCTGCGAAAACTACATCCAATAATCCATTTTTCGCCGATATCCTTCAGACCATTGCTGAAAAGGCGGAAGAAGAACATTTTGATGTGATTTTGCAAACCGCCAAAAATAATAAAGACGAGCTCGATAAGTGCATCGCAAAAATTAGAGATAAAATGATCAAAGGAATTATTATGTTAAGCTCGCCGGCGAAAGAGGATTTTTTTAAACAGTTGGATATTTTTAATATACCGATTGTTGTGATTGGTAAAGTTGAGGGGGACTATCAAAATATCTACTCCGTGGATACAGATAACTTCCAGGATAGTTACGATCTGACCAAACTCTTAATTGAACAAGGTCATAAGGAAATTGCCTGTTTGCATTCTCCTTTAGACTATCATGTATCCGTCGACAGACTCGAAGGGTATAAAAACTGCATGCAGGATTACGGTCTGCCATTGCGGGAAGAATGGATGATCGACAGCGGCTATACGGTTGAAACCGGCACTCAGGCAGCTAAACGGCTGCTCACATTAGACGCGCTCCCATCGGCTGTTTTGGCAACCGATGATTTAAAAGTCATGAGTCTCTATAAAGCTGCCACGGAGTTGGACATTAACATTCCAACGGATATTTCCATAGCAGGCTACAACAATACCAGCCATACTCCCTTCCTTTCTCCGGCATTGACCAGTATTGAAATTCCGGTAAGGAAACTAGGAGAGGCCGGCACCGAAATCCTCTTCTCGATCATAAAGGAACATAAAAAGCCGGCTTCTCGAACGATTATTAAAACAGAACAAATTATCCAGGAGTCCATACTAGTAAAGCAATAATATAAAAAAGGCAGAACGCTCAAATAACGGAGGATTCTGCCTTTTTGTTATATTACAACTCTGCGATTTACCCTTTCACCGAACCTGCCGTCAGCCCTTTAACTAACGACTTATAGGTAAAGAAGCCGATGAGGATCGGGACAAGCACTACCATTGTCCCAGCGGCCGACATCTTGCCCCAGAAATAGCCTTGCTGTGTCATAAACTTGCTCATATAAACCGGCAAAGGCGCGGATTGCGTTGCGGTTGCGGTAACGGCGAAGAAAAACTCGTTCCATGTCACAATAAACACCAGCAATGCCGAAGAGATGATGCCGTTTTTAATTAAAGGCAGCATAATTTTGAAAAAGGTACCCGACTTCGAACAGCCGTCTATTTTCGCAGCCTCTATAATTTCACCGGGAATTTCTTTAAAGTAGGTGGTACACATCCATATCATCAAAGGAATGCCCGCTCCTGTATTCAACAAAATTAAAGCCAGCTTCGTGTCCAACATATTCAATTTCGCGAGCACAATATAGACAGGCGTAATGACAGCGACGGCCGGCAAAAATATGGTCGTAATAAACCAAAAATAAATGCTGTTCGCTTTTTTCATCGACGAATAGACTAGCGCGTAAGCGCCCAGCACGCCAAAAATTCCGGACGCTACCACCGTACCAAGCGTAATTTGCACGGAGTTGGATAAATGTTTGAAGAATTCGGGAGTGACAACATCCCGATAATTGTCCAATGTCGGTGTAAAGAATAATGATGGAACGGAAACCTGGCTTTCAAATTTGAAACTGGACAAAAACATATACAACATCGGGAAAAGCCATAACAAAACTACAACATACGCTATTGTTGTCATCAGATTCTTTTTTGCGCGTCTGCTCAATTTTTTCACCACCTAGACTAAGAAGTTCATACATTCTTTGTATTGTTCTTGATCATAAATCCGTAAAATCTTTGGACAACAATCAGCGTAAGCGCAACGGTAACGACAGCGATTGCAGCGGCGGTTCCCACATTCCAATCGTAGAATAACGCCTTATAGGAATAGTACGGCAAATTGCTTGACGAACTGCCCGGGCCTCCGGATGTCGTGACATAAATTAATCCGAACACTTTCAAAATATTGATTAATCCGAGTGTCATGGCAACATTGATATGATCGCGAATTAACGGCAATTGAATATGGAGCAACAATTTCCAACCGGTAGCCCCATCGATTCTTGCGCTCTCAATAATTTCGGACGGCATGTTTTGCAATCCGGCCATAATGATGAGGAAGAAGAAAGGTGTCCATTGCCATACGATCAAGATCATAATCGTAAGCAAGGCATATTTCCCGAAGAAATCGATCGGTTCCAGCCCCAGCGCGCTGGAGATATAATAATTGAGACCAAGCGACGGATTCAGCATCAATGTTTTCCATATAATGCCGACGACGGCTTCCATCACAAAATAAGGGATAACAAATAGCGTTCTCAGCAGATTGACGCCCTTAAAGTTGCGATTCAGCATCAAGCCGAATAAAATGCCGAGCACGGTACATATCGCTAATGCAACGATAACAATGAGCAGCGAATTCAATACAACTTGATAAAACTGGCCGTCCGTCAATATTTTTTTATAATTGTCGATTCCGGCAAACTTAATGCCTAAATCGGGTCTTTTCACATTCCAACTAATAAATGAAAATATAATGGTAAGAATAAACGGAATCTGCGTGACAACTCCAACAACAATCAGTGCTGGAAGAATTAATAATTTACTCTTATCGCCCTTTGTATTCATTGTTCTTCTCCTCTTCCATTAAATAAATTACTGGTACGTACTTACTCCGTACCAGTAATTTTGGAGAATGTAGTTCGATCGTTACTTCTTGTATCCTCCCGCAACAGCTACATCCGTCAATATTTTTTGTCCTTCTTTCAATACTGCGTCAATGTTCTTTTGATCGACCAAATGGGATGCAAGCAATTGAGCGATTTGCTCGCCCCAAGATGAATATTCAGCCATATTCGGAATGGAATTTCCTGTATACGGTGTTTTATTTATAGCAGGGTTATGAAAATCTACTTGCAAAATCGCTTTTTTCGTAATGTCTGCAAAATCGCTGGCTTGCTTATAATTTTCATTGTCGTAAGTGGAGATGCGAGTGCCTGACGGCGTGCTTTCCCAACCTTTTTTCTCGCCCACAAGATTGATGTAATCTTTACTTGTAGCCCATGTTAAGAACTTGAATGCCGCCTCTTTATTTTTGGAAGAAGCGTTAATGGCGAGCCCCCAGCCTCCGATGGTGTTGGTAGCGTCTTGTTTCACTTGAAGCGGCGCCATGGCGTATCCGATTTTTCCGGAAACTAGCGAGTCTTTCGAATTGGCGAGCGTGCCGGCAGAGACGCTGGCGTCGTACCACATGGCCGCTTTTCCGGTCGACATCAAGTTCAACGCTTCCGTATATCCGGTCGAAGTCGGTCCCGCTTGTCCGGCATCGGCCAAAATTTTCTTATAGAATTCAATGGCATTTTTCATTTCCGGCGTATCAAACGTTGCATTCCAGTCCATATCGTAATATTGCGCTCCGAACGCATTCGCGATCGAACTGAAAATAAACATATTTTGTCCGCTGCCAGGCAAGCCCCTCAGCGCAATGCCGGCAATGCCTTTTTCTTTATCTTGCGCTTTTACCGCCAAATCGTATACTTGATCCCATGTCGGATTTTCCGGCATCGTTAAATTTTTCGCTTCGAAAATTTCTTTATTATAGAACAATAATGTCGTTTCCGCATAGAACGGCAGCGCTCCGAGACCTTTCGTTTCAGAGGATAAGGAATCCCGTACTACAGGGAACACATCCTCCAGATCGTACCAAGCTTTTTCGTCATCGCTCATGCCGTTCAGCAGCCCGTCCAACGGCTCCGTCCAACCGTTATCCAAATAAACGGCAGAATCTTGAGCGCCGATGGTGAACAGATCGTACTGCCCGCCGCCTAAACCGACATCTTGCGTAATTTTCGAACGGATTTCGTTCTCGGAGAGAACGGTATAATTGACTTTAATTCCTGTTTTTTCCGTAAATTCGGAAGTCATCTCTTCCATAATCACCATATCGTTGTTATTGACCGTAGCGATATTCAATACGGCGCCATCCTTGGCGGAATCCCCGTTGCCGCTCGAACATCCTGCTAATAAGCTTCCTGCCAAAGTGATTGCCGATAACATACTTAACGCATACTTTAACTGTTTTTTCATAGGTTGACCCTCCATTGATGAACAAATAGATAATGAAAATATTTATGTGATATTCCCCCGCTTGCTTTTGTCCTTCACCTCCTTCCATTACCCATAATGGGTTTCAATGAAATCGATAATATCAAGCGAGTCCATATACTTTCTCACAACCATCAATCCCGCCCCTTCCAACATGCCTCCCTTTTCATATTTGGAAAAGCGGATGTCGATCGAGTCTACAATTTCTTCGGGCAGGTCATTGCTTAAATTGTTTTTTAATTGCGCCAAAAATTTGGGGGAATTGACAATCATATCGCCAAAAACGATCGTGTCCGGGTTCAAGATATACAGCAGATTGGCGATTCCGTAAGAAAGAAACCATGCCATCTGATTCACCGCCCAAACCGCCAGTTCGTCGTCCTTTTCGTAATAATGATAAATCTCGCTGATGGAAGAATGTTCATGAAGCTGCGAATTCGGAAACTCATGCAATCTTTCTTCCACTAATCGAACTAAATTGATGGGAGCCGCATATCGCTCCAAAATGCCAACCTTATTGAACTCATTCCGTTTGGCATTGAAGTTGATGCCCATATGGCCGATTTCGCCCGCGATTCCATTTTTGCCGCGGATTAAATTTCCGTCGATCATGATGCCTCCGCCAATCCCATCCCCTAAATTCAAATACATCATTATGCCCTTCGTATTTCCCGTTTCTTCTACATAGTCTCTCCATTCTCTTAAAGCGGATACATTCGCGTCATGATCGATGTACACGTTCAAGTGAGGATATTTCGCTTGTATTTGCTCCAGGAAATCCACTTTGGAAAGCTCGGGCATATCATATACCTTTGCAATCGTTTTCCCATTATAGGTCATTAACGGACCTACAATCGCGATCCCGATGCCTAATACCTTCTTGCTTGCGTCGCTCGCAATCATTCGGTCTATTCCGTCGTATATAAACGACAATATGGAAGAGATGGGTGTATCCTTATCGATTTTAACCATGCTTTTTTGCAGCACTTCCGCTTGAATATCGCATAATGCAAATTCGATCGCATCGCGGTTAATCCTTACGGCAACGGATACAACATCATCCAGGGCCAGCGAAATGCCGGTAATTTTGCGGCCGTTTTCAGATAAGATCGGGCCTTGTTCTTTAATGACGCCCATTTCTTCAAATTCATTGATAATATTGGTGATGGTGGCTTTATTTAACCCGCTCTTTACAGCCAGCATCGATCGTGAAATGATCCGATGCCTTAAAAGTAAATTTAGCACCAATCCACGATTGGCCTTCTTCACTTCATCTATGTTTTGAGCTCTTTTCATTTTTCCTCCAATCTGTTTATTGTGTAAACTTTTATAAGATAAAAAATTTACGTAATCAACTTAAATATCATTGACAATTTGAATATATTACACACTGGAAGCGGTGTCAACTAGAAAAAAAGCATTTTTTTCGATTGGAAAATAATTTCTGCCCGAAAAAATGGGCTGAATAAGAAAAAGTTGGATTCATTACTTAAATTTTTTTCTTCATAAGAGTTTACATGATAAACTTTATAATTTATGATATGGATATATTTTAACATGAATACATGAGACGAGGAGTAAGAGACATGAGCAAAACAATGAAGGTAGCCATTATGAATACGGTGGGAAAATTAGATTTCGAACAAAAGCCGCTTCCCCAAGTGAAAGATGACGATGTATTAATTAAACTCGATTACGTGGGAATTTGCGGTTCGGATATGCATCTGTTTGAAAACGGTTTTATCGGAGAAAAGCATGTAACGGAGCCGATTGTTCTAGGGCATGAACCGGGCGGAGTGGTAGAAGCGGTCGGAAAAAATGTTACGGATCTGAAGCCGGGAGACCGCGTTGCCGTAGAACCGGGCATTCCATGCTATACATGCGATTATTGCAAATCAGGAAGATACAACCTTTGTCCGAAGGTGTATTTCTACGCCTCTTTGCCTGTTCTCGAAGGATGCTTTGCCGAGTACATTTCGCATCCCGCCAATCTATGCTTTAAGCTGCCGGACAATGTAAGCACGATGGAAGGGGCGTTAATGGAACCTTTGGCCGTCGGCATGCATGCAGCCTTGCAATCCGGCGCTCAAGTCGGAGCGTCTGCCGTAATCTTAGGCGCAGGGGCGATCGGTCTGCTCACAATGCTTTCTTTAAAAAGCATGGGCGTGCACAATATTACGGTTGTCGACCTGGTGGAGAATCGCTTGGAGAAAGCCAAACAATTAGGCTGCACCCATACCGTTAACGCCAGCGAAGGCAATGCCATCGACGCCGTCATGTCGTTAACGAACGGCGAGGGTGCGGATTACGTATTTGAAACGGCCGGCGCCGAAGCAACGATTTTGCAAACCGCCAAAATGGTCAAACGAGGCGGAACGATCGTTCTTGTAGGCTATACAAGCAGCGGCAAAGCGGAGATGCATGTGAACAATATAATCGACAATGAAATTACAATCAAAACGGTATTCCGTTACCGCAACATTTATCCCAAGGCGATCGAGGCCGTATCCAAAGGAATCATTCCGCTGAAAGATATCGTTTCCGATATTTTTGAATTTGACCGCATTCAAGAAGGAATGGAGAAATCGATTCAGCAGAAAGACAAAGTAACGAAATGCGTCATTCGCATCCGCTAACCGCATCTCGAGATTGCCGCTATCTGGATAAAGAGGAGGTCTTGACTTGGAAAACAAAGCAAGCATGATTGTTGCCGGCGTGGATTTTGGCAGCGACTCGGTACGAGTCGTTATGGCGGAAGGAGCAACGGGCCGAACCGTTTCCCAAGCGTCCTGCGCCTATCCGCGCTGGTCGCAAAGATTATATTGCAACGATGAGATCAGCCAATTCAGGCAGCATCCGTTAGATTACATCGAGGCCTTCACCGCTGCCTTTACAGCGGCGCTGCGCGATGCCGGCGAACATGCCGGCGGGCGTTTGCGCGCCATCGGCATCGATACCACCGGATCGACGCCATGTCCTGTCGATGGAGCGGGTGTTCCCTTGGCATTGAAACCCGAATTCGCACATAATCCGAATGCCATGTTCCATTTATGGAAGGATCATACCGCGATTGCGGAAGCGGAAGAGATTAACGCCGTCTTTTCCTCGGCAACTTCGGTCGACTATACGCAATATCAGGGCACCTATTCTTCGGAATGGTTTTGGGCCAAAATTTTGCGCACGATACGACAAGATGAAGAGGTAAAAAAAGCTGCCTATACGTGGATTGAACATTGCGATTGGTTTGCGGGCCTGCTGACCGGACAAACGGATCCGCCGGCGCTGTACCGCTCTTCCTGCGCGGCAGGCCATAAAGCCCTTTGGCATAGCGCTTTTGACGGTTTGCCGGCGGATGAATGCCTTCAGCAATTGGACCCCTATTTAGTATTAATAAAGAAAAGATACGGCGCCGGGCCTAAGCATGCCGACACGGCGATCGGTACGATTTCCAAAGCGTGGGCCGTACAATTAGGCGTGAATGAACAAGTCGTCATATCCGGCAGCTCTTTCGATGCTCATGCCGGAGCGGTCGGAGCAGGCATCAAGCCGCACACTTTAGTCAAGGTCGTAGGAACTTCCACCGTCGATATGATGATCGAGCGGTCGGAGCGCTTGCAGAATAAAGAGATGAAGCATGTATGCGGAATGGCCGAACATTCCATCGTCCCCGGATACGTAGGGATTGAAGCCGGACAAGCCGCCTTCGGCGATATTTTCGCATGGTTCAAATCGCTGTTAATGTGGCCGGTCGAGCAAATGCTTCGGCAAACGGAAGTCTTATCGGAAGACCAAAAAAAGCTGCTGCAACAACAATGGTCGGAGCAGCTGCTGTACCGGCTTGAAGCGGCGGCAAAAGAAATCCCGTTGCTTGCGGCGAATCAAATCGTCGCTTTGGATTGGTTTAACGGCAGACGATATCCCGTCTTAAATGAAAATGTGAAAGGAACGATTGCAGGGCTGAATTTAGGAAGCACTGCGCCTGCGATTTACCAAGCGCTTATCATGTCGGCTATTTTCGGCGCCAAACGCATTTTTGACAGTTTCATCGAACACGGGCTTCGAATCGACCGCATCATCGTCATTGGCGGAATCGCCAACAAATCCCGATACATTATGCAAATGATGAGCGACGTATTGGGCCGGCCGATTATGATCAGCAAAGAAGACCAGGTCTGTGCGAAAGGAGCGGCCATATACGCCGCCGTCGCTGCCGGTTTGTTCGCAAGCATCGAAGAAGCGCAGCAGATCTATTGCGAACCGTACGAAGCCGATTTTAATCCGAACCCCGATAAGCAGCAAGACTATGCCGTGAAATACGAGCAGTATCTCAAACTGGCGCAAAATATCGAGGATTTTCATCGTTTATAACCTATTTTCTTGCAAAGGACGTGCATCTATGATGACGAACATCGAACAGTTATCCGTTCAATCGCTGCGCAGCTTATCCATTGATATGATCGAACAGGCCAATTCGGGACATCCCGGCATGCCGCTCGGCTGCGCCCCGATGGCCTATACGCTGTGGACCAAATTTATGAACCATAATCCGAACAATCCGGCTTGGTTCGACCGGGATCGCTTTGTTCTGTCCGCCGGTCACGGCTCTAGCTTGCTTTATAGTTTATTGCATCTTTCCGGCTATGCTTTGTCGATGGACGATCTCAAACAATTCCGCCAATGGCAAAGCAAAACGCCGGGGCATCCGGAGTATAAGCATACGCCGGGAGTGGATGCTACGACCGGTCCCCTCGGTCAAGGCATTGCGACCGCAGTAGGGCTGGCCTTAGCGGAACAGCATCTTGCCGCCGTGTACAATCGGCCCGATCTGCGCATTGTCGATCACTTTACGTACGCCATTTGCGGCGACGGGGATTTAATGGAAGGCATCTCCTATGAAGCCGCCTCGCTTGCCGGACATTTGAAATTGGGCAAATTAATCGTGTTGTACGATTCCAATGATATCTCTTTGGACGGCGAGTTGCATATGTCGTTTTCCGAAAATGTACAACAAAGATTTGAAGCCCAAGGCTGGCAATATTTTAAGGTAGAGGACGGCAATAATGTAGAACAAATCTCGCATGCGCTGGAACTCGCCAAAGCCGATCTTACAAAGCCTGCGCTCATTGAAATCAAAACGACTATCGGCTACGGTTCGCCGAATAAAGCCGGCAAATCCGCTTCGCACGGCTCGCCGTTAGGTTCCGAGGAAGCGAAATTAACGAAACAGGCATTGCAATGGGCTTACGAAACCCCTTTCTATGTACCTGAGGAAGTATACGCTCATTTCCAAGCGGAAGTCGTGCAAAGGGGCATGAATCGAGAAAAGGCGTGGCAGGAGCTGTGGAACAAGTATGCCCTTGCTTATCCGGAACCGGCCAAGCAACTGCAGGCGGCGATCGAAGATCAGCTTACGTTGAACTGGAAAGAAGTCTTGCCTGAATATGCATTCGGAAGCTCCGCCGCAAGCCGGGCCGTTTCCGAAGAAATCGTTAACGCGCTTGGGAAAGAATTGCCGAGCGTCATCGGCGGCTCCGCCGACCTTGCAAGTTCCAACAAAACGATGATCAAACAGGCCGAACCGTTCTTGCCGCAATCCTATCACGGCAAAAATATTTGGTTCGGAGTCAGGGAGTTTGCGATGGGAGCCATCCTCAACGGGTTGGCCTTGCATGGCGGATTAAAACCGTATGCCGGTACGTTTTTCGTATTTTCCGATTATTTGCGCCCGGCGATTCGTTTGGCGGCGCTCATGGGCTTGCCTGTGACCTATGTCTTTACTCACGATAGTATTGCGGTCGGAGAGGATGGGCCGACGCATGAGCCGATCGAACAACTGGCTTCCTTGAGAGCCATGCCTAATTTGTCCATCATCCGTCCGGCGGATGCCAATGAAACGATAGCTGCCTGGAGATTAGCCCTGGAATCTAAGAGCACTCCTACTGCGCTTGTGCTCAGCCGGCAAAATCTGCCTACGATGAAGGATACGCGCCTGCTTGCTTACGAGGGAGTTTCCAGAGGCGCATACACGATATCGAAGAGCAAATCCGGCAGTCCGCAGGCTTTATTGCTCGCGACCGGCTCTGAAGTTCATCTTGCCGTACAAGTTCAACAAGCGCTGGCGGAAGAACAAATCGATGTCGCTGTCGTCAGCATGCCTTCCTGGGATCGCTTTGAGAAGCAAAGCGCGGAATATAAACAATCCGTGCTCCCCCCATCCGTCAAGAAACGGATCGCCATTGAAATGGCTTCCTCTCTCGGCTGGGAACGATATGTAGGCATGGAAGGCGATATCATCGCGATTGACAAATTCGGCGCTTCCGCTCCGGGGGAAACGATCATCGAACAATATGGCTTTAGCGTCAATCAAATTGCCGTACGCGTTAAAAAGCTGCTTCATAGCCAATAGGTGAAAAGTTGCAGACATGATGTCTGCAGCTTTTTTTTGTGAAAAAACCGCAACGGTATGTAATACTAAGCCTGTATTTCAATCTAAAAAAGCTGCCAACAAAGGCAGCTTCTTTTCTAACGATTAAGGTTTTAACGATTGCGCCAACCTTGCCAGCAGCGACCCGTCGCGGTCTCCGTTCAATTCCCAGAACATCGCGCCGCCGAGTCCGTTGGATTTGATAAACTCCGCTTTATAACCGATCGATTGCTCATCCTCATAGGAGACGAACTGCCCGGTTTCCGCTTTATATAGATAAGGCACTTTCGTGCTGTCGTTCCAATAGCGGACGAACCCGTTCCCGTTCGCTTCCCAGCGCTCGGTCTTGCCGCCTTCGCAAGGCTGGTACAGCCCGTTGTTGTCCGGAGCGCAGCCGCCCCAGCTTCTGCCGTAGAACGGAATGCCCAGCACGAGCTTCTTAGGCGGAACTCCCGCGTTCAGATGGCCGTTGACCGCGGCTTCGGCATAGAATCGATGGGCATTCGGATCCGGATCGGCCGGATCGAAATAGAGAGGCGCGTTATTCCCGCTGATCGCTTCCCAGTCGCCGTGAAAATCATACGTCATAATATTGATAAAATCGACCGTCGCGCCGACTTGATCCAATTCCGTATTGGCTACATATTTCGGGTTTGCACCGGATGCGATCGTCAGCAAGTAATGCTTGCCGTCCTCCTTGCCCGCGGCGTCCAGCTTCTCGCGGATTTGCTTCAATAACAGCGTGAAGTTCCCCTTATCCTCCGCGCGCCGCACATTCGATTCCAGGCCGGCCTCCACCGGATACTCCCAATCCAGATCGACTCCGTCGAAGCCGTGTTCGCGAATGAACTTCACCGCGCTATCCGCAAATTTGGCCCGCGATTTCTCGGTCAACGCAGCGTCGGAGAAACGTCCCGACCACGTCCATCCTCCCACGCTGACGAGCGTTTGCAGATGCGGATACGTTTGCTTCAATTGCCGCAACGCTTGAAAATCGTCGAGAAACTTGGCGCAATCTTCCCCTTCGCATCGGCCCGGGAACGGTTCTTCCTGTTCCTTGGGACTGCTTAATGCAACCTCTCCGTCTACGATGTTGGCGAACGCATAATTTATATGCGTAAGCTTCGCCCCATCGATATCCGACACTTTCAAATTCCCCCATGATGTGAAGTACGCTACGATTTTATAGGACGGACTGACGACAACCATATTCCGCACCTCATTCCATTCCGCCAAATAACCGGCCGCTGCGGCGACAAATGGCAGCGGAACGTAGACGACCCCGTTCTTCCTTAGCGGAACCGCTTCCAAAACAGTTGATTTATTATTTATGTATGCCTTGTCGCTGTTTAGTTCCATTTCGATGAGCAGCGTATTTTTTTGCAGCGTAAACCGGTTGTTCCGGACGTTCCCCAGCCGCAAATCCAAAGCTTTCGCCAACGGCGCTGCGGCAACGTACAATACATCCCCGGAATAGAAAGGCTCCAAATGTTGAACCGGACGATTATTTACTAGAACTTGCATGTTTGTTGCAACCGTATCTGCCGCAAATACGGATGTCGTACCCAAACAAAGCGAAAAAATGAGGACTGCGATAAGCGTGTGCCATTTCTTCTTCATGCGATCAACCTCCTCGAATGAAACTGATTTCACAGAATCATTATAGAGGAGGCGAAACTTGTACTAGTAGGTATACTTTTCTATAAAATAGGGATACAAATGTCTAATCGTTCGTCAAACTTATTTATGCAATTTGTGAACTTCGGCCTCGACGACGAATAATCTGTCGTTCAGCACCCCGATCTGGCGTTCCTGCATATCCGTTCGCATCGTCAGCTTCTTGTCCATGACTTGGATCATCGCCACGACATCTTCCGTCTGGACATGTTCCATACGATCAAGCTGGTCTTTTACCGATGCCACCTGATTTTCGACCGATGCCAATCTGGTCTCCATCGACGACATCCGATCTTCCATCGATATCATTCGAATCTCCATCGACGATGTCCGATCTTCCATCGATATCATTCGAGTCTCCATCGACGACATTCGATCTTCCATCGATATCATTCGAGTCTCCATCGACGACATCCGATCTTCCATCGATATTATTCGAGTCTCCATCGACGACATCCGATCTTCCATCGATATCATTCGAGTCTCCATCGACGACATCCGATCTTCCATCGATATCACTCGAGTCTCCATCGACGACATCCGATCTTCCATCGTTGTCATTCGGGCTTCCATTCCATCGAGCCTGACTGTTATAGGAGCGAGTTGTTCCTGTAGCACTTCTTTTAACATTTCTTTTAACTGTTCCATTGTCACACCTCAAAGTATAGAGAATGGAGCTATTCTATGTCGTGTTTCTAAGTATATTATAACCGAGGAACAATTGGTATGCAAACGTATGTTCTCGCTAAAGTCTCTCAGCGAACGGATTTTCCAAGAGAATCAGATCGTTCTTAGCTGGGATTAATTCGATCTTCCCTCCGAGCGGGAGGATCAATTTCGGGTCCGTATGCCCGAAATCGACATCGACGACGATCGGTATATGTTCGGCACCGAACTCGCCTTTGATGATATCGATAATGATCTTGTTGAGTTCTATCTTCTCCTCGTCGGAATAATCCTTCGCTCTGCCGAAGATCACCCCTTTGATTTTGGAAAAAATGCCTTGCATGCCGTAATTCCGCAGCATATATCCCACTTGCATCGGCGAAGGCTTGTCTTCCGAAGTTTCGAAGAACAAAACCTTGTCGTTCCAAAACGCTTCATCGGGCCAATAGGCCGTCGATTTCATAAATTCAAGCACTTCAATGCAACCGCCCACAATAACCCCTGTGCTGCGGCATGTCCCTGCAAAAACGTCCATCCCTTCCGATTGTCATAAAAAGGCTGGCATTCGCCTAATGTTTGCAATTTCCCCCAATCTTGATACCGTTTGTCCATTTCCGAAAAGGGGAATACCGATATGGGTAAGAATGAGAAAAGAATATTGATTTTAAGTGGTCCGCATGTTCCGAAGGAAGGCTTTTCAATTGGGCCAGCCCTGCCATAACGGACGGTCCGTAAAATGTTATCACTCCCAATTGATTGAAATACGACAAGAACGTCGTCGCGTCGGAAAAACCCATAATGAATTTAGGATTGTTCCTGACAACCTCCGTATTCAAGAAAGGCAGAATGCGGATCGATTCGTAAATATTGCCCGGGGTTCATCAATAACATATTTGCAACTATTTTCCTGCAGCGTTCGTTTGGAATGCAAGGAGTGATTCGCTTATGAAAAAGCTGGTTTTCATCGTTATCAGTTTGCTGTTATCCGCATGCGCAGGGGCGATTCCGGATTCGGAGAAGGCGCCGTCTGCGGTCATTGATCCTGCCGTCGCCGCTCTCTCGGATACGATAGGCAACCCGGATACGGTGCTCTACTCGGCGATGCTCCCGCCCGACCGGGCGCGCGCCGCGGCCGACGATTACAATCCAAACACCGGCAAATGGTTTGAAGCGGAGAACGGCCTCAATCTGATCGCTTCCTACAGTTCCGGAGTCGTTCGGGCGGGAACGGAGGCCGGCGCCGCAATCGGACAAATTCCGGAAGGTCGCTCGGTCCGGTTTCAAATTACGCGCAGAGACGACGCGGGAAAGAGGTTGGAACTGATCAAGGAATATACGGCGGACGTCACGAATACCGTCAATGGACGCGTCGATTTTTCGCATAAAATGCCTGAGCAGCCAAACGTCAATTACTTGCTCAGCGTCGAAGTCATATCCGCCGAAGGCGCTGTGGAGGATACGCTGCTCTCTCCTCTCTTCGTCCCGCCGAACGAGCTGAACGCGCGGCTTACCGTCGAACCGCCGGCCAAAGGCGCAGAGACCGCCGAATTAACGCTATATAATGCAGGGCCGAATGACTTGTTTCTCGGTTACGGATATACTATGTATCGGAGCGAACCTGCGGGATGGACGTTAGTCCCCATTGAAGGCGCGGTACCGTCCATAGGCATCGTGATCCCGCCGGGCGAATCCTTTCATGAGAAAATTTCGCTTCCCTCGGACCTTGCGCCGGGTTCATATCGGATTGTGAAGCCTTTCGAAGGGCATATGACGGAGATAAGCGTGGATTTAGCGGCCGATTTCGAGATACGATAGATATATCATTCCTATGGAAAGAGGATAACGCCATGTTCGACCCTACCGTTTTCGACAATTTAAAAGTTGCTTTTGAAAATCAATTGTACGATTTGGATAACTTAAGCGGAACGATCCGCATAACCGGCCGGATCGACCGTTTGGAAATGTCGACCATGTCAAGGGAGTTCGCCCTGCAATTTGCGTTGACGGATCAGGATACGGTTAAGGCGGAAATTCGTCTGGCGGCGTCTTTGAAAGATTTAGCGGCGGAAATTCTCGAGGCGCCGGGCGAAACTCCCGGCTGTACGCTGCTGCTGCGCTTTCTTCTTCCGGTGAAAGACATCGCGAAGGAATGCGCAATGATTGAAGACTTGTTGCTGCGGATATGGAAACCCGACCTTCCGCCGGTGCAGACGATAAGCTTCGTATACGGCGGGAAGCACGAGAACTATATGAATACGGTCGAATTGCAATTCAATCGGCAAATTAATGAGGATCAAATGAGGGACATCCCCGAATTAATCGAATATATGCTCCTAACCCTCACGGAATTAAGCGAAACGTTCGGCAAGGACGCCCCATAATCGGGGCGTCCTTGCTCATTACCAGCCAAAATCCATCGTTTTTCCCGTTTCGGCCCAAGTCTTGACGGCGCTTAAAATCATCCACCAACTGCTCTTCGCGTTTTCGAACGATGGGTGATCGGGCGTCCACCGGTCGTTCACCAGGGTCAGTTTCGTGCATTGGCCTACCGTCTCCAGCGTATATGTGATTCTCGATTCGAGCGAAGCATGGTTTTCCCTGTAAGATGGACCGGGATGTTCGGTCATGCTTAACGTTCGGCAAGGCTCGAAAGCCAGAATGGTTCCATACACATGCACGGTTTCTTCGCCGTCGTTGCCCGGTCCGACGTACTCGAAAGAATCGCCGACTTGGAAATTCGATCGAAGCGCGCTTCCGAAAAAAACGCTGCTCGTTCCTTCCGCCGTTGTTAGCGCGTCCCATACCTTCTCGGGCTCCGCATTAATATAAAACTCGTATTTCAATTCCATACGATCCCTCCTTCGTGCTATGATTGATTATATCGATCTATTAGATCGTCGTATTGTAAAAACGCGACAATCGGGAGGGACAAAGATGCATTTAAAGCCGAGCTTAGGCATTTTAAAAATGCGCGACATGGAAAAGAAATATAAGCTTACGCGCCACGCGCCCTCCGGCGACCTTGCATTTTTCGTCAAACATTACTGGATCGTCAGCTGGGATTTAACCGGGGAAGAACCGTACTTGCAGCACGTAATCCCGAACCCGTGCGTCAATATGGTGATCGAACATGGCAAATCAGGCATTTTCGGTCCGGCGAAACATAAATTTTCCTATCTTCTCAAAGAGAAAGGATGCGTCTTCGGCGTGAAGTTTAAACCGGGAGGATTTTACCCTTTCTGCAAAAGACCGATATCCTCGCTCACGGAGCGGGCAGCGACGATCGCTGGCATGTTCGGTGCGGATGCCGGCTGCGTGGAAAGCTCCATCCTATCGCAAACCAACGAACGGAGAATGGTTGAACTGGCGGAGAAGATCTTGCGTCCAAAGCTTCCGGACAAGGACGAGAATATTATATTTGTCAACCGGATCATAGACCGGATCAACGAAGACCGGGACATTATCAAAGTCGATGACGTATGCCGATATTTCCATATCAATATTCGAAAGCTGCAGCGCCTGTTCGACCAATACGTGGGTGTCAGCCCGAAATGGGTTATTAAGCTCTGCCGGTTGCAAAATGCGGCGGAATCGGTCGATCGCGGCCAAGCCTGCGATTGGTTGAAGCTATCCTCCGATCTCGGATATTTCGATCAATCCCATTTTATTAAAGATTTCAGAACCGTAATCGGGCAAACCCCGGAGGAATACGCCCGCGGCAAAAACTAAGCAAGGAGGAACGGCCTTGAAAATACGTAAAGCGGTGCAACGCGAAGCCGGTTTGCTTAGCGAGCTGGCATTTCGCTCGAAAGCTTATTGGGGATACAGCGAAGACTTTATGGAGGCATGCAGGGAAGACTTAACCATCACGCCGGACTTGATCGAATCCTCCTCGGTTTACGTCCTGGAAGACCGAGGGCAAATACAAGGCTTCTACGCCCTCGATCTCGAGCACGACGGCTTCCTCTTAAGAGATTTGTTCGTCGATCCTTCGACAATTGGAAAAGGATGCGGCAAAGCGTTATGGAATCATATGATTCGAACGGCTCACGATTTAAACGCCGCCGAAGTACGCATCCATAGCGATCCGAATGCGGAATCGTTCTATAAGAAGATGGGGGCCAAGCGAATCGGCGAGACGGCGTCCACCGTGTTCCCGGACAGAATACTCCCTCTCATGGCCGTAAGCATTACAGGCGAGACTCCCCAAGGTACTATGCAAAAATAGTACTTCTTCGATCCTCTGCCAACCGGTACACTATATTATATCGTCCCGCACCGGCAGCTTGCCGGTGCGGACGGATTGCGATTTTCATTCGCAAACGGTTGTTAAGGGGGACCATCCATGCCATCATTTTTCGACGCCAATGTAACCGAAACGTTCACGATGTATTCGATACCGCATATTGCCGGCATCATCGCGCTGATCGCGGTCTTGATCGGCCTGTATGCAAGCAGATCCGCCATTCGAAACGACGACCGGCTGAAACGGATCGTACGGTACGGTATTCTCTGCTCGCTGGCCGTTCCCGAGATATTCCTATACGTTTGGTATGCCGTGAACGGCTTGTGGGATCCGCGGCAGACGTTGCCGCTGGAGCTTTGCAGCATATCGGCAATGCTTGCGGTCGTCATGCTCTGGAGGCGCAGCAAACGGCTGTATCCGTTCGTTTTCTTTGCAGGCATCGGCGGGGCGATGCAAGCCATCCTGACGCCGGATCTGGACTTTCCGTACCCGTATTTTCGCTTCTTCCATTTTTTCATCGTCCATTCCTCGATTATTATCGCCGCCTTATACATGACCTGGATCGAGCATATGAAGCCGACCTGGAAATCGATCAAATATGTCATGCTGGGCCTGAATGCAATCGCCTTGTTCGTCTGGTTCCTCAATACGATCTTGCATTCCAATTACATGTTTTTAATGCGCAAGCCGGAGTCGGCGTCTTTATTGGATTGGTTGGGACCTCATCCCTATTACTTGATTGCCGAGGAAGTGGTCGCTTTATGTCTGTTCGTCGTCATGTATTTGTTGTTTGTTGCCTTGCCGGACCGGGTCGCCAACAAACGTTAAGACCGTTTCAGCCTGTTGATTCATAGGCGAAGCGGTCTTTTTTTGGACAATGAGAAATATTATTTACTTTACCTATATTATTTTTGTAATTTTCATTCATAAGCATAGTAATAAGTCTACAGCACGTTTTTTATATTCATGCACAGATGAGCAAAATCCAATCGGATGAAAGGAGCAAAGAAGAATGAGATGGTTTCGATTTACTTTCATCGCTCTTGCCCTGATTGTTTCGTTCGCCTTGATGTCCGGGTGCGGCTCTTCCGGCACACCGAGCGAGCCGGCCCAAGCCGAACAACAGAAGGAGGTTACGCAAGGCTCGGACAAGGGAACCGTTAATGAACCGCAGCCGGAACAAACGAAGGTGAAGCTGACGATGGGCAGTTGGCGGACGGAAGACAGGGCGGCCTATGAAAAAATTATCGCGGAATTTAACAAACAATACCCGAACATCCAAATCGAATTCAATCCGACCAAAAACACGGAGTATAATACCGTCTTAAGTACGGCGCTGCAAACCGGCGGAGGTCCGGATATCATTCAACTGCGGCCGTATGCGGCGGGCCGGCAACTCGCCGATGCAGGGTATTTGGAACCGCTCGACGGACTGCCCGGACTTGAGCAATTTTCCAAGGAGGCTTTGTTGTCCGCGAGCGGCGCGGACGGCAAAGTGTACGGCGTTCCGACAATTAACAGTACGACCCTCGTCTTCTACAATAAAAAAATATTCGAACAATTCAATCTGCAAGAACCTAAGACATGGGATGAATTTCTGAACGTCGCGGAAACGTTGAAGCAAAACAAGGTTACTCCCTTCGCATTCGGCTCCAAAGAAGGATGGATTTTATCTTTGACGCATGGAGCGCTTGGACCGGCATTCTACAGCGGGAACGATTTCGCGCAAAAGATCGTATCCGGCGCAACCGATTTTAAGAGCAAGGAATTTCTCGCTTCATTGCAAATGATGAAAGACCTGGAGCCGTATTTCCCGGATAATTATACGGGAATCGGCATGGACGACATGCGCAATTTATTCGTGACCGAGCAAGCCGGCATGATGGTCATGGGCGTGTGGGAAGTCGCCGTCATGAAAGAGATGAATCCCGATTTGGAGATGGATGTATTCGCTATTCCGGATTCCAGCGGCAAGCAGACCGTAACGACTTGGGTGGACGGCTCCTATGCGGTCAACGCCAAATCGCCTCATAAAGAAGAAGCGAAGAAATTTATGGAGTTTATGACCACGAAAACGTTCGGCGCCATGGTCGCCGACGAGCTGCTCAAGCTAAGCGCCTTGCCTGGCGTGGAAGCGAAAGATCCGCTCGTCACGAAAGTTTCGCAGCTCACCTATAGCGACATGGCAACACCGTATTTGGCCGTCGTCTATTTTGCAGGCGGGAATCCGTCGACGAAATCGGCGTTGGAATCGTCGCTTCAAGGCATGTATTTAGGAAAACTGACGCCTCAGCAAGTGGCGGAAGAAGTGCAGAAGAGCGCCGACACCTGGTTTAAACCAGGCAACTAATCTTCGAAATAAGCGGGAGGGAATGAAAAGGATGGCGAAATCTAGGACAGATATGCCAAACGGAGTCAAATTTAACGTTAGAAAAGGATGGATCCATCTATTCCCCCTCCCTGCCTTTGCCGTATACACGCTCTTTATCGTATACCCCATTGCGGCGGCATTCGGCTACAGTTTATTCGATTGGCAAGGACTGCAACGGGGAACCTTTGTCGGGATCGGCAATTTTGTGCGCCTGTTTACGCAAGAACCTTTCAATCGGCTGTTTTAGAATGCGCTCAGCCATAACGTCTACTACTTCGCCTTGGAAATGATCGTGCAGAACGGCATCGCCTTCGTATTGGCTTATATCGTTTATTCCAAAATTAAAGGAGCGGAATGGTTCAAAGCCGCTTTTTTTCTGCCCCGGCTGCTTTCCGTCATCGTCGTCGGATTTCTATGGAAACTCATCTTGCATCCGAATAACGGAGCGCTGAATGTCGCACTCGAAGCGATCGGATTGGACTCGTGGGCAAAGCCGTGGCTAGGCGAACCCGCAACGGCGCTGACAGCGATTATTCTCGTCAACTGCTGGTTTCTGATCGGTTTTGCCGTTCTCATCTTTCTCGCCGGCTTGCAATCGATTTCCCAGGAAATCATCGAAGCCGCCAAATTGGACGGCGCCCAGAAATTCCGTCTTCTCCGGTACATGATCGTCCCGATGATGAAACCGTCGTTTATCATCATGACGGTATTTACGTTCGTCCACTCGTTCGAGGCTTTTGAACTCGTATACGCAATGGAAGGATCGCAAGGGGAACCGTATTTTTCCACGGATACATTGGCGGTTTATTTCTACCGCACCGCTTTCGGAAGCGCGGGCGATTCGGCGGCGATCGGCCTCGGCTCGGCGCTCGCCGTTGTGCTGTTTATCATTATTGCAAGCTTGTCGGCTCTATTTATGTATTCGACCCGCAAACAAGAGACGGAATTTTGACGAGGAGGTGCGCCAATGAGAACCCATCGCGGCATTCGTTTCGCACAATACGCCATCGCCTCATTATTCGCTGCGATCAGTTTATATCCTATTCTCCTGATGCTGACGTCTTCATTGAAATCGAACATCGAAATATTGAAAAACCCGATTTCTTGGCCGACCTCCTTCAGTCTGGCGTCCTACGGGAAATTGCTGGACCAAATTCCGTATTTCGATTATTTCTCCAATAGCGTTATCGTTAGCGCGGCTACGGTCATTCTCGTATTGTCGCTCGGCTCGCTGGCCTCCTTTTATTTGGCCAGATACCGTTTCCGTTGGAACGGAGCGCTTTTCTTTTATTTCCTGCTCGGCATGATGATCCCGATCAAGCTGGGGATCGTGCCGATGTTCTTGTTAATGAAGCAATTGCAGCTGTTCAATTCCCCTTGGTCGCTTATACTCGTATTTACGGCTGCGGGCTTGCCGTTGTCTATCTTAATCTGCACCGGATTCTTCCGCACGCTGCCGAAGGAATTGGAGGAATCCGCCAGAATCGACGGCTGCTCCGAACTCGGCATTCTGCTGCGCATCGTCGCGCCGCTCATGCGGCCCGCGCTCGGCACCGTCATGATCATTAACTTTATTACCGCATGGAACGATTTCTTCTTCCCTCTGATTTTCATCCAAGACGAGGCGCGCAAGACGATTCCCGTCGGGATGCTGACGCTGTTCAGCGAATATTCCGCCGACTGGAGCGTTCTGTTCGCCGGACTCACATTGTCCGCTCTCCCGATGATCGTCTTGTTTCTGATTGCTTCGCGTCAATTTATGGACGGCTTGACGGCCGGTGCGGTCAAATGAGATTATAAAAAAGTTTCCGCTCCGGCACAAACGGCTTCGAGCCGCGTCGGAGCGGAAGGCGACTGCTCTGCTCATCTTCTTTTGTCGCGGTATCCGTGCGAATAACAAGGGTGGTGGCCAGCGCTTACTCCGCCAACTTTATCTTTGACTGAATAAGCGTACATATGTTTCGGAACCGGGACGCAAACATGATTATTCACGATTTCAATTGGATGGATGACGGGAACGATTTGCGGATGGTAAATGTTTTTAACAATCTTCGTCGGCGCAGTCGTCACCGGGCTTACAGGAGGACAATACGGATTGCAATACATGGAAATCACTCCCCTCTTCTAAACTAATGACATCATATGATCGAGTCGAATATCATGCCTGTACATTCGCCTGTATGAAATGACAAAAACTCACGGTTTGCTTAAAGCAAGCTGTGAGTTTTATCGTTAGTGGCCGCATGTATTTCCCCATCGAAAGGGAAAATTAGGGGAAAAGCCAGAATGAAAGGCCCTCATTGCCACTAGCGTTGCACCGAATGTTTTACTGCGTTTCAAGCCGATGATTGCGATAGGGATGAACAAGGTTAACGGATTTTGAAGGCCTTATTTGATCCAATAACGCAATTTGGGCGGAGTTAGCGGATTTTGAGGGCTCTATTTTTGTCGAAACTTCACAAAACCAAGGATTCTCAGCCGATCGCGACATGGTAACGGTTCGAAAATCCGTTAATTCCAAATATTCGACTGGAATTCAAAAAATAAGACCTCGGAAATCCGTTATATTTCCATGGTACCGCATCCCAGCTAGAAGATTTAATGCAACGCTAGGCCCTCATTGCCTCATTGCCTGGCTTTTTTTCCGCCTTCTGTCGGAATCCCGTTGGTTCAGGACAGAGGGAATCAGCGTTTACATGCCGTGAAGGTGTCCAAATTGTTTGCATACGACTCTCTGAATGAAGGGGATATCGACAAAAGGAAAAAAATAACCTTACGGAATCAATAAAGCCGTATCCCCGATATGACTTCGGAAAAGATACGGCTTCCTATTTCTCATATTAAGAGACGAAACGGCCCACATTCTCCAATTCTCTTGGCGCTCTTGCAAACGTGTAAGGTCTCCCGGAGTGTTGCATGACATACGAGCGAAGATCGCCACGGTATATTTGCTGCAGCGAAGCGGACGTCTCCAAATCGGCCGGCGTAACAAAAGCAGGATGCTTGTTCACCAGCGGAACTCCGTTCTCATGAAACACGGATGCGACGAATTGCGAGCAAAAATAGGCATGTTTGCGTTCAATCTTGCATTTCATTAAAATGCCGAACAATCCTAGGAGATTATAACGATATAGCTCCTGGTTTTCTTCGAAATTGCGGATATATCTGCGAATCCGCTCATAGACTTGCGCGTCCACGGTAATTTTGTAGAGCGCGCACCGGGTTACGCTTCGATCGCATCGAATCAAAGATCCGTACACATTTTCTTTCACAAATCCGCCGATGATCGGATTGTTAGGGTTTTTGCGCCCAAAACTGTATAATTCGGTCAACTCGCTGTCAAATGCAATCGATGCATGATTGAGCGGAGCTTTTGTAAACATTTTAATCGCTCTCGAGAACAACGTTCCCGTATCGGTAAGAAGGATGTAAATGTTCTTCACTTCTTGCAACATAGTACCTCACCTATTTAATAAATTTCGTCCCGAATAAATCATAGTTTTATTCTACGGCGGCTAACCCTGCTTTAAAACGGACTAGCGATGGGAATTGAATCTAGACCAAAGTCGAGGTAAACCCTACTTCCCTGAAACGTATTCTAAATGAAGTATATCACAGAAATACGATAATTTTGCAAATTTTATGTAAACACCATAATTTATATAAGAAAAAGAAGCGAATTAAAAGAAATCCGTAATATACGTCGTTCTGACAGGTATCGCTTCGTTCAATGCGGCCGCAACCCTCTCCGCGCCTTGCAGCCTTCCTACGGCAAATAGAGTATCGGGGCGCTTATAGCCTAGAAGCATGGCGGTCAACGACTGAATATCACATGACAACGCATCCTGAGCGTCCTGTCCTTCGCCAAGCTTGGACACTTCATGCCTGCCGTTCGCACGGAATTGAACGATGAAGCTCCCGTCGTTCCAAGGCGCGAGAGGATCGCGAATACGGAGCGAAATGCGCTCCTCCGCACGGACCGGCTGAGACTCGGAGCGAAACGGATAGCCCCGCACAAATGCTTCCACATCTACAATTCGCCCCATCGTGTAAGGTATCTTATCCTGCTTGAAACGGGGATTCGGCAATAGAAACGGCAATTGATCGTCCGCAGGCGCCGTTAGAATCAGCTTTTCCATCATGGAATCGTGATCGGCGATAAAATTCCACAGCCCCCTTCTCGCTTCCTCGTCTAAATAGACGAATTCATGCACCGTACAGACGGAATCTTTAATCTGGTATATGATGTACCCCCTAGCTTCATGTCGTTCGTTATAATAGACGGCGGCCATGCCTGCTTTTCTTTTGCTTTGGAATACAAACCGGTTCCATTGCCATTCCGTGCGCTTCAGCATGCCGTTATAGCCGGCGGAGAACGGTTCGTACACGGAATGGAGCAGCCGCCAATCTTGATCCGCCAATGTTACATATCCCGGGGAAGGCGCCATTTTGACGACTTGCCTTGCCTCCAATTCATATTGAATATATTCGGTATAGGTTTCCCAACCGAATTTGCGGTAAAAAGCGTATGCGAAAGGATTCAAAAAAGACAGCGGCATCCCTTTTTCCATCATGGCCAGCAGCGCGTTTTGCAGAAGCTGCGCAACCAGCCCTTTGCGGCGGTACTGGGGCCAAGTCGCTACCGAAGCGATCCCGCCCATCGGGAACGCCGTTCCGTCAATCCAAGTTTCGAACTCGTGAATATTCATTTGGGCAGCCAATTTGTTATCCACGAAATATCCCCAATACCCGCCAGGCTTAAACCGGGACAATTCCTGCTCTCGCTCCGCGTCGCTGAATTCAAACTGAAAGGCGAACTCGCTTAATTTCAAACATTCGGCGAACTCTTCCTTTTGAATCAATCGAATTTGTTCCATACGTCTCCTCCTAAAAGTTTATAGATTGTACTTCTAGAATTCACTTCGAACAAACATGCGCCGGAAGCACCAAATGACAATCAACATCCAGCAACCGCTGGCCAAATATCCGCCGATAATATCGCTGGGATAATGCACGCCCAAATAGATGCGGCTGATACCGATGAAGGCGATCAACGCAACCGCGCACACGATGAGAAGTCCGCGGCCCCCCGCCGAACGGATATGCCGCCAGAGCAAGTAGGCAAGCGCGCAATAGAGGGCAAAGGCGGCCATGGAATGCCCGCTCGGGAAACTGAATCCCGTCTCTTCGATTAACCGGTGCAAATCCGGACGCTCCCGCTGAAAACCGTTCTTCATTACGAAATTAAGCGTCGCCGCGCCTCCGACCGCTACGAATAAAAACAGCAGTTCCTTCCGATGCTTCAACACGGCGAAAAGAAATACGGCCGCAACGATCGTAACGGCAATGGTGCCCTTCGTTCCTCCCAGCGCCGAGAGCAATTTGCTCACCGCGGTAAAGGAGTCGGATTCGAATCCTTGGACGAATGCGATGATGCCGCTGTCAAACGGCTCGATTCGTCCGCTGAATATAATAAATGCGAAAACGGTAAAACAGGCGGCTGCGAACAATGCTGCAAATAAGGAGTAATAAGTGCTCTTTTTTCGATTCATAACGGAAACTGTACCTCTTATTTCTGCAAGATGATATAAATAAATTTAATCATATCCGATTTATACGTCATCTTCAATAGCGAGTAACGGGATGGCCGCGACATTCCTATATCGCTTTTTAAATAGAAAAAGGGGACCGCATTCGCCTCATCGCTGAAAATTCATTCGCAAATATGGCGGTTGTCCCCTTCAAAATGGTGTATATTTCCTTGCTTAAAAAACGACCGTAACTTCCCCTGCGCTCGCTTGCCGCAGTTTGACGAACAATTCGCCCTTGTCTCGATCGTACAGCCATCCGGCATCGGCATGTTTCCATTCGCCGTGGTCCCGGATTTCGTTCAAACCGTCGACGTCCGCCGGAGAGGAAGGCAAATGTTTGAAGATCAGCTTCAACGAATCGCGCCCATTGTCGTACCCTTGGTTATCGTAGGCGTACTGCAATTGCAACGATTGTTCCCGTTCCTCCAAACGGACGTTCAACAAATTATATTCGCCGCGGCCGTATCCGTCCGTCAAGCCGTCGTCTTCGTACAACCGGAACTCGGACGAGCCTGCGCCGCCGCAGTATACATGCAGCGCAAGCTCGGACCAGCCCGCATCCGCGGTATGCTGGCGAAGCGCCGTCTCCGGAATGATCGCACCGGCTTTCACATAGATCGGCAGCGTGTCAAGCGGCGCATGCGCCAATATATGGCGTCCGCCTTCATGCCGTTCTCCCGTCCAATAATCGTACCAGATCCCTTCCGGCAAATAGACGGCGCGGTATTCCGCGCTTGGCCGGTAAATCGGCGCAACGATCATGTCGGGACCGAACATAAATTGGTCGCAAAGGTTGCGCGTATGCTCGTCGTGCGGATATTCGAGCACGAGCGGCCGCATAATCGGCAGCCCGGTTTGCGACGCTTCATAAAACAACGTATACAAATACGGAAGCAAACGATACCGCAATCCGATATAGCGGCGGCATATTTCCTCTATCTCGGGACCGAATTGCCACGGCTCCTGATAGACGGGCTCCATCGCGCAATGATTGCGGCTGAGCGGAGCGAATACGCCCATCTGCATCCATCGCGCCAGCAGTTCGCCCGACGTGTGGTGCACGAATCCGCCGATATCCGCGCCGCAGAAAGCGACGCCGGATAATCCCAAATTCATGCCCATCGCCATGAACATCGCCATATGTTCCCAGTAGCTGCGATTGTCGCCGGTCCAAACGGCGGCATAGCGCTGGATCCCCGCATATCCGGCCCGGGTCAGCACGAACGGCCGCTCCCCTTCAAGCAGCTTTTCCAACCCTTCGTAGGTCGCCTTCGACATCGACAAGCCGTACATATTATGCCATTCCCGATGCGTCTGCGGATTGCCGTTGTTCCGGTGCAATACGTCGAGATCCATCGTTTTGGATTCGCATGCAAACACGCTCGGCTCGTTCATATCGTTCCATATGCCGCTGATGCCCATGTCGGTATAGAAACGGTGCAAGCCGCCCCACCACTCGGCGGTCCGCTCGTCGGAAAAGTCGGGAAAGGCGCTGTCTCCAGGCCAGACCTCGCCGACGAACAACGTTCCTTCGATTTTTTTGCAGAACAGTTCGCGGGAAATCCCTTCGCGGTACACATCGTATTGCTCGTCCTTCTTCACGCCGGGATCGACGATCGGCACGATCCGGAACCCCATTTCTTTCAGCTCGGCGATCATCTGCTCCGGCTCCGGAAATCGCTGCCGGTCGAACGTGAATACGCGGTACTCGTCCATATAATGAATGTCCAGGTAGATGACATCGCACGGAATATTCCGCTCGCGGAACGTCCGCGCAAGCCGCATCACTTCCTCTTGGCTCATATAGCTGTAACGCGATTGCTGATACCCCAATGCCCATAAAGGCGGCAGCTTCATCCGGCCCGTCAATGCCGTGTAGCGGGAGACGACGTCTTTGAGGCCGGGGCCCGCGATGACGTACAGGTCGAGCGCTCCCGTCTCCGGGTCGATCAGGTAGGCGCCGCTGTCGGCGCGCATATCGAACGCGGTTTTGCCCGGATTGTCGACCAGCAGCCCGTATGCCGCATCCGCGTCGTAATGGATGAGGAATGGGATCGATTGGTACAGCGACTCCATATCCGGCACATGCGGGTCGTAAATGTCCGAATTCCACATCGTATACCGTTCTCTGCGTTTATTGAGAAATCCGGTCGTTTCGCCCAAGCCGTAAATGCGGGCCGAGGCATTCAGCGGACCGCGGCAGCGCAGCTTGCGCTGGCCTTGCAGCAGTTCCAGCTCCGCGACAACGGCCTTGCCGGACGCATCCAGCACTTCGACGGACATCGTCGCCTTGCGGACGACTGCCGTTAACGATTTCCCGCAAATTCGCAGCTCTTCTTCCGTCTCTTTCACATCGACCTGAAACGGCGGCTCGCCAGGTACGATGGCGGAAACGGGAGGGGTGGAAGCGGGATCCGCGCCCGGCGTTCCGACGATTCTTACCGTATGTTCCGCAACGAACATGACGGCTAGGCTCGCTTTCGCTCCGTTAACGGTCACCGCGCGCGCATCCGCCTTCCAGCTTCGAAACGGGCCGAAGCCCGTTAACGACGCCGCGCCTTGCATCGATTCGTCCTCCCGGTCGGGGCGGATCGATTCACTCGTTTGCATTCGCTTCACCTCCGCTCCCTATCGAAACCGCTATGCGCCGCTTGCCGGCCGGCACGGTTACGTACAGATCGTTTCCTTTGACGCAGTACGATCCTTCCTTCAAATCGCCGATCGAATCGGCCTGCGTCATTTCCGCATCCCCGATTCGCATGCTTCGAACGCCCGCGACTTCGCGGATAAGAAGCGCAACCGTTCCTTGAACGTTCGATTCCACTTCAAGTTCGAGCGCATCGTTGCGTCTGTTTCCTCGCATCAGAACGCGATGTCCCAAATCGTCTTGGAATCGGTAGTCCAATTCATTTACTGCAAATATCATAAACGCGAGCCGGTCGTAGCTGTCCACCCGATTGCCGACATGCGCGCCGATTTGCAAGCTCGAATCCAAATTAAGCGCGACGACGGAATCTTGGCGCATATAAACCGGGATGCTTTCAAGATCGGCCTGAACTTGCAGCGAAACGCCCCCGCGGATCCGTTCGTCGCCCATTAACGCCAACCATTCGCCCTCCGGGAAATAAACCCGTTTGCTGTAATGGCCTTCTTCCGTAACCGGAGCGACAAGCAGGCTGTCTCCGAACATATATTGCTCCATCAAGCCCGAACAAGCGCGGTCGTCGGGATAGGCGACTGCCATGGCGCGCATCATCGGCACGCCCGTTTCACTGGAGACGATCGCCTGATCGTAAATGTACGGCAGCAAATTCATGCGAATGTCGGCATATCGTTTGTAAATGCCGATCACCTCCGGCTTGCCGGTACGTTCCGCAATATTCCACGGCGTACGGTCTTGGTTGAACTCGCCTTTCGTCTCCGCATGATATTGCATGACCGGGCAAAATGCGGCCATCTGCGTCGACCGGACGAACAATTCCGCCGTCGGAATATCGCCATGAAAGCCTCCGAGATCCCAACCCCAGAACGGGATGCCCGACATGCCGCTCGTCAGGCCGGCAATGATCGAAGCGCGGAACGCTTCGTACGTGGAGCGTTCGTCGCCGGCCCAATGCAGCGGATATTTCTGCGCTCCGCTGTATCCGGCCCGGCTGAAAGTAATGCCGTCGCCGTTCGTTTGCCGCTGCACGAAATCGTAATAGCTGCCGATATAGTCAAGCGGATAGCGATTGCGCAATTCCTCCCCTGTCGATCCGTCGGCGAATTGCAGATCGCGGCCGAAGATGCACTCGCCGCCATCGGTTTTAAACCCGTCGATTCCGACTTCGTCCATCAAATATTGACGTTTGCCGAACCACCATTCGCGCGCCGCTTCGTTCGAAAAGTCGATGACCAGGCAATCTTTAAACCAGTTGTACGGGATGCGGTAAGGTTCGCCGTTGCCGCGCTTCACATGATAACCGCCGGCAAGCATCGCCCGCTCGTCGTTATCGCGCTGTTCGTGCGCAATTCCGTACATATATTTCTGAATCGGAATTTGCCACAACAACACCTTCAACCCGTTGTCGTGCAAATCGGCCACCATCTGTTTCGGATTCGGCCAGCGGCCCCACTCCGGAAACGTGAAATCGCCGTACCGCAGCGGCTCGTTGCCGTCCTTCGCCTCGTACTGGGCATCGTTGAAAATATAGAACGTCGCTTCATCGCTCCATTGCTCCAACACAATGACCGTTGCCGGAATTTCGTACTTGTTGGTCAGTTCCACCTGCTTCGCCACTTCGGCTTGGCTGTCCCAATTGTTGCTCGACATCCACGGCCCGAACGCCCATTTCGGCGGAAGCGCCGGTTTGCTCGTCACATTCGCCAGTTGGCCGATCATCTCCATCGGTTTGCCCGCAAACAGGTACATCGTCAAATCGGGCGCAGCGGATTTCACATCGACTTCGATTTCCAACAGATCGGATACATTGGAACCGAAATGGAATTGCGAATACATCGTCGTATCCAGATAAACGCCGTATCCCGCCGAGCTCATATAGAACGGAACCGGCATATACGTTTTCATGCCTTGACTCCGATATTCGTTATACACATAATTGTCCACCGAATAGCCGCGGTATTCCATGCGGGAATAACGCTCGCCCATGCCGAACGCCCGCTCCCCGTCCTGCAAGTCGAAATGGAGCCGCGCCTTGTATACGCGGCCGTCTCCATCCGTCAACAACTGTACCGGAAGCCGGTTCGGGCCGCGCGCCGTGCGGAATACGACTCCCGATCGTTCGTCGCGCATTTCCAAGCCGAACGATTCCTCGTCGTATCGCACGGTCAGCACGTGCCCGTCCAAGCGGATCGACGCTTCGCCGGAAGCGGGATTGCCCGGAAAGCCGTCACGCTCCCGCCCGCTCCATTGCAGCCGCATCTCCGCGGTTCCTCCGTTGCGGCGGGCGATGACGAGCGACGGCGCGGCCTCCATGCCCGGCAAGCCGGCGCAATGCAGCGCGATACGTTCCGCGTCGGCTGCGACTTTCGTAATCTTGCCCAGCGAGCGCCATTCGCGCACGTTGAACCGGTACGGTTCGGAAGCGGAGCGCTGCTCCCCGTCCTGAACGGCAAACCGGTATACGACTTCATCGCCGTATGCGAACCGTCCGATCGCCGCTTGCCAATACTTCTCTCCGTCCGGCGCCGTTTCGATCGTCATCGGAACGGTACGGAATTCGCCCCCGTTGACGGCAAATTCCGCTTGCGCCCGCTGCGTCGCCTCCCGGAACGGCGCTGTCGCCATGCGGACGAAAACGAGTTCCCCCGACTCCGGATAGCGCGGGGATCTTTCCGTACGATCGTATACATAAGGATCGTCCGTTCCCGTCGGTTCGTGCCGGATATGAATACCGCTCCCCGACGCATCGTTATCGGCTCCGGTCAACTTCTGACGGAGATTGGCTGCCGCTATCGAATATAGCGCCGAGGCGAAATGGCTTTCCTCCAGTTGCCCGCCGGCTTGCTGCAGCTCGTATTCGTAATAGATCGGTTCGTTTGCCGATTGCGGATCGATCGCAGGCAGCATGCCATATTCCGTTCGTAAACGGCCGACGTTCTCGACCAGCTTTTTGGCTTCCGCCAAATCTCCTTTTTCCGAGTAATACCAAGCGAGCAGAGAGCTTATATCCGAACGCTCGCAGCCGCCGTAATACGTATCCCCGGCAGACAGGCGGACGCCTTTGCCAAGAAGCTCCCGCTCCACAACGAACAGCGCTTCGATCAGAATGCGGTCCTCAATGCCGAGCAAGCCGAAAGGTACGGCCGCCACGACGATATCTCCGTATATTTCGCGGCTGCCCAGTTTACTGACCACTTTGCCGTCTTTGATCAGCTTCGCAAACAGCAGCTCGCGCATCTCCTTGAGCAGGCGCTGCAAATCGCCTTCCGCAGGCAAGCCCTGCCCCGCTCCTACAGGCCAATGCGGCTGTACCGCCAGAACGGCGCCGTACATGACAGCCAGATTGCTCAAGTAGATCGCCGGCTCGCCCGCTCCGCCTTCCAGCCAATGCCGGCGCGGTTCGTTCCAGCGTGCGGCAATTTGCGCAACGGCCTGCGCCGCCGTATCCGCCATTTGTTCCATCAACGCCGGTTCGCCCGTCGTATTCGTATATTCCCCGACAATCCATAACCAATAGGCCAGATCGAGCGTATCGGTCCGTTCCCCAGACCGGATTTCGGCTTCTGCTTCCCGTAGGAACGGCAGCGTCTTCTCCGCATCTCCCGCCTTCAAATACGAGTAACATTCAAACGCAGCGCTTTGCAGCGACTGTTGTACATTCATCATTGCTTCGTCTCTCCCTCGTAAAATGCGCAATACATCGCATAGGCCAAAAAGCCGGCGCATGTAGCGAACGCTTCTCCCGTCACACATTCTCCCGTATGTTCGTCGACGCTCTCGCAAGCGATGCCGTTATCCATCTTCAAATGCGGAAGCAACCGAAGGAAATGATCCTTCCGGCCCGACAGCAAACTGTTGGCAATGCTCAGCACCCACGGATGCGGCGCGTGCTCGCAGCCGATATCGGCAATATTGCAGCCTGCGAACGAATATTTATATTCCGGCCGGCGGATTTGCTCGACCGTATTCGAATAGATTTCGTCGTCCCAAGCGCAGAAGCCGTAGAACGGCAGCAGCGTCAAGCTGCCCGGCGGCTCGTCGTAAATATTCCAGCCTCCCTGCAAATCGACGGACCACGCGAACATCTTCTTTCCGTCCGCTTCGCAGACGCAATGCTCATAGATCGCCCGCTTCGTTTGCTCCGCCGTGTCCCGAAGCTCCCCGCTAAACGCGGCGCCTCGGCTAGGTTCGAGCAGTTCCGCGATATACCGCAATATCGTAACGACCAATACATTATTATAGGTAAGATACGGGTATACGATCATATCGTCCGTCGGCTGCAAGAACGTTTCATACAAAGCGATTTCCGGATGCTTCTTCGTCGCGAGCACATCCAATATTTTGCGGATCCCTTTGGCGAACAAAGGCTCTTCGACGATTTCCCGCTCGCCCGTACGCTTCACATATTGATACAACGCAATGATCGGCGCGCATAATTCATCAAGTTCGAATCCCGGCTCCAGCACCGTCCCGTCGATATACCGGCTATGAATGCCGACGTTCTTCATTTGAATGTCGAACACGTACTCCAGCATGTTTCGCGCATACTTCGGATCGGCGATCAAGATGGACGGAAAGCTCCACAGCAAGCTGTCGCGGTCCCAATAAGCGGCGCTCACGTAATAGCGCGGGCTGCGCGAAGTGACGAGCACGAATTGTTCCGTATCCATCGTCAAACCGGAAGCATAGAAAAAGTTAAAGAATAAGTTCGTATTGAACAATTCGTCGAGTTTCGCGTCGCCGCTCGTCTTCCGCCGCGCTTCCAGCCAGCGCAAGGTGTCGCCCAGCAGCGCGTCGTAGCCCTTGCGCATCATTTCCTTGGCCGAAGTCGTCGATCCTACTTCTTCGAAACCGAGCCCCCAGTAGAAATGCAATTCCTTGCTTTCCCCGGGCTGAAGCTCCAACCGCTGGCCGAAACGGTATGACACCCGGTCGTCCCCGGCTTGAACTTCCGCGATATCCATCGTCTCGGCGAAAATCGGCGCAAAGGAAAAGACGGACACGGTATGGCGGAAATCGAATACATAGGAATGGTTCCAGCCGCTTTCATATGCGTGTTTCGTTCCTTGCATCGGCTTGCTCTCGTTGATCGTATGCAGCGTCCCCGCCCATACGCCTTGCATCCCCAGCGCAAGCGAGACGGCCGCTTTGCCGTTGTTGGCGGCTTGCAAACGGTACACGAAGCCTCTTTCTCCCACCGGGGCGAGCAATGTCCCTTCGAACGCCAGATCCGCGCTTCCTTCCGCTTGCGCTTCAAAGGCCGGAACCCAATCGTTCAATCTCCGCCAACGCAAATTCCGAAGCTGCAGCTTGCGCCCTCCCGCTTCGATATACGGTTCGAACAGCGGCAGGTCCTTCGCCAAATCGCCCGTGATTTCGACAATGCCTTTGTATCCCATATGCAAAAAATTGATGGACTCGATCGCGCCGCTTCCTTCCTCAATTAACGGCAATGCGATCTGTTCGTTACCCGTAGGTACGTATCGTTTCATCATTCCACCTCATCATTTCGTTCATCTTGGTTGTGTTCCCCAAAAAAGTGACGTAACATAAAGAGAGGGAGGGACCATGTACCCCTTATACGATGATCCCATCCCCTTAACTGGATAAACCCGGAACTGACGTTATTCGCTCAAAATTTGCTCCACTTTCTTTTGGGCGTTATTTAATGCCGTTTGCACATCGGTAGCGTCTAATTTCGCTTTATCCAGTTCCTCACCTATCGCCGTCGTCAATTCATTCCATTTTTCCGGCTTCGGTCCTACCGGCGGCAACACCAACGTATCCAGCGCGTCGATGACGACCTTCTTCGATTCCGGCGGCGTTTTCTTGAAGTAATTGTCAAGCATTTGCTCGTCGGAAACTGCCGGTACGCTCCAATCTTTCTCAATGCGCTTGTCTACGACAAACGGGTTGGCGGACATAAATTTCAAGAACTTCCAAGCCGCCTCGGCATGCTGCGTATCTTTCGATACGGCCAAGCCGTCCGCGAAAAATTGATGCGCTTTCTGCGTATTGCCCGGCTCCAATGCGATATCCCACGCAAACGGCGCGTCGCTGAAGCGGGCCATATTCCAAATGCCGGTGCGCAGCATCGCGATTTTGCCCGTTTTGAACGCATTCAAGTCGGCGTCGGGTTGCGAGAACGTATCGTCGTTCAGCGGCGGGGAAACTTTATATGTTTTTGCCTTGTCGATCATCCAAGTCAAAGCTTCGATATTGGCAGCGCTGTTGACGGTCGGATTGCCGTTCTCGTCGAACACGCCTCCGCCGTTTTGCACGATCGTTTTATAGAATTCCCAGAACTGCAGCGGCGCGTAAGTGCCCCAAACTCCGTTTTTCGCATCGGTCAGCTTTTGCGCGGCCTCCAGCTCTTCTTTCCACGTCCATGACGCTTCGGGATACGGTACATTGTTTTGATCGAATAAATCTTTATTGTAGAACAGGACGACGTCGGAGAAGCTTTCGACCATGCCCAGTTGCTTGCCATCGTATTGGAAAGCGTTATAGGCGAGCTCTTTATAAATGGCAGGATCGAAATCTTGATCCGCTTCGATAACGTCGGTCAAGTCTCTAAGTACATTTTGCGCGGCATAGGACATAAAGTTTTCATACCCTACCTCGAATACGTCCGGCGCGGTTTTGGAAGCGATCGTCGTATTCAGCTTGGTGTAATAGTTTTGAAAATCGACGATTTCCAAATCGACTTTAATGTCCGGATTTTGCTTTTCGAACTCGGCGATCATTTCTTTCAGCGTCTCTTCTTGCGCGCCGCTGGCCGTATACTGCATAAATTTAATCGTTTCCCGCTTCGCTCCGTCTCCGCTGTCGGATCCTTGTCCCGCTTCGCCGCTTCCGGCACCGCATGCCGCCGCCGTCAGCATCAAACCGATCAGCAGCGTCCACAATAAACCTTTTTTCAACACTGGAAACCCTCTCCTTTGGATGAAAATACGAGTGTGATTAGACCCTTGCTTGTTGTTTCGCTTGTTTGTCAGCTTTCCGTTTCCTGCTTCCGCTCGTTACCCGTTTGCGGCATCACCCCTTCCAAAGCCGAAATCCGGCTTTATTTGATCCCGGTCATCGTAATGCCTTTAATGAAATGCTTCTGCGCGAACAAGAACACGATAAAGATCGGGATGAACGCGATAACGTTGCCCGCCATCAGCACGTTCCATTCGGTCGCCCACCGGCCTTGCAGCTTGCTTAGGCCGAGCGGCAGCGTCATGAGGCCCGTATCGCTCGTAATGATGAGCGGCCACAAGAAGTTGTTCCATGAGCTCATGAACGAGAAGATGAGCAGCGTTGCCAGCACCGGCTTGCTAAGCGGCAGGATGACGGAACGGAACACGCGGAAATACGACGCTCCGTCGATGAAAGCCGCCTCCATCAGCGAATTGGGAATGCCCATCATATGCTGGCGCAGCAGAAACGTGCCGTATGCGCTGAATATGCCCGGCAGTATTAAACCGGCAAGCGTGTTCACGAGACCCAGCTTTTGAAAGATGATGAATAGCGGCGTCATCGTCACTTGCATCGGGATCATCATCGTCACGAGAAACAGCAAGAACAAAGCGCCCCGGCCGCGGAACGGAATTTTGGCGAAGACGAAGGCCGCCATCGCGCAGACGAGCAATTGCAGACCGGTCGAGATGACCGCTACGATCACGCTGTTCCATAACGATTTGAATATCGGAAAATACTTCTGAATCTCGATGAAATTATCGAAATTGAAATGCGACGGAATCCATTGCGGCGGCATTTTGACGACTTCCAAACTATCTTTGAAAGCGCCGGACAACATCCATAGAAAAGGAAATACGAAAACGACTGCCGCAATCATCAAAATCAAATGCGTGACAAGGTTTTTCAGCGTAGACGTTTTACTTTTCATAGATGACCCACCTTTTTTGCAATTGATTCTGAATGACGGTAATAACGAAAATGATGGCGAACAGCACCCACGACTGCGCCGAAGCGAAGCCCATTTTGTTGTTCATGAACGCGTTCTTGTATACTTGCTCTACGATCGTGCTCGTGCTTCCGGCCGGCCCCCCGCCTGTCATGATCATGACCTGGTCGAACAACTGGAAGGAGTTGATCAACGAGATCGTCAGGACGAAAAATAACGCCGGCGTCAACAGCGGAAGCGTAATCTTGAACAGCCTGCTCCAGGACGTCGCGCCGTCGATTTGGGCCGCTTCGTAGTAATCGTCCGGAATTTCCTGCAGGCCTGCCAGCAAGATGATGGCGACAAAGCCGACATCCTTCCATACCGTGACCGCGATAATCGCCGGCATCGCCCAGAAAAAGTCTTGCAGCCACACCGGGCCTTGAATGCCGAACCAGGACAGGAAGTAATTGACAAGCCCGCTCTGTCCGTTCAAAAACCAGCGCCATACGATGGATACGGCGATCCACGACGTAATGACCGGAATGAAAATGGCCGCTCTGTAAAATTTGATGCCCCGTACTTTGCGGTTGAGCAGCAGAGCGAACAGCACGCCGAATAGAAGCACCAGCGGCAAATATCCGACCAGAAATTTAAATACGTTAAGTATCGACGTGTACGATTTCTCGTCTTGAAACACTTTCACATAATTGTCGGCTCCGATAAATTTCGGATCGGAGAGCATATTCCAATCCGTAAAACTGATCACGCCGGATGCGATCATCGGAACGAGCTGAAAGAGCAGCAGCCCGAGCAAACTCGGCAGCAGAAAGACCAAGATGGCTGTGCGCTTCATCCATTTGTTTTGACCTACCATCGCCATGTTCCTTTCTTCGTAGAATTCAATTGATTTTTTTGACCGTTTCGCGTTCCACGATTTCAATCGGCAGCAGCGTTACCGTATGATCCAGCTCCTTCTTTCCTTCGAGCACCTGCATCAAATAACGGGCGGCCGCCACGCCGCGCGCTTTCACATCCTGCTTCACCGTGGTCAGCTTCGGAATGAATATGTTGGCTAATGAAATATCGTCAAAACCGATGACCGAAACGTCGTCCGGCACGGTAAGGCCGCGGTCTCTCAGCCCGTTAACGGCGCCGAAAGCCATCATGTCCCCGGTGGCGAACACCGCCGTAATTCCTTGCCGCTGCTCGGCGATTTGCCGGCCGGCTTCCACCCCGTACTCGTAGCTCACCGATCCTTCGAACACGAAATCGTGATTATAGAACAGGTTCGCTTCCTGAAGCGCGCGTTTATACCCTAAATATCTTTTCTCCACGACGCCGTCTTTGCGGATGGTTCCCGTTACAAGGGCGATATTGGTATGGCCGTTGTCGATCAAATGCTTTGTCGCCAAATAGCCGCCCAATTCGTCGTCTATGCGGATTTTTTTGAAATTATCGTCGTTGATATAGCTGTCGATCAGCACGATCGGCATTTTCACCTTTTTCAAATCTTCGTAGAAGCTTTCCTGGAAAATTCCCATAATGACCGCGCCGTCCAAATTGCGCTGCATCGTCAAGTCGAGATAACCTTTATTTTTCTCCACTCCGGATAGAATAATGTGATAATCGTGCTGGCGCAGCTCCGATTCGATCCCGCAAATCAAATCGCTGTAAAAAGGGTTTTCCAGCAGCAGTTGCTTCTGGTCTTCGGTTTGCGGAATGACGACGCCGATCAGGTTCGACCGGTTGCTGGCCAAACTGCGCGCCGAATAATCGGGAATGTAATTGAGTTCGGATATGGCTTGCTTGATTTTGGCGAGCGTATCTTCGGACACCTTCCCTTCCCTGCCGTTTAGAACGTAAGAGACGGCTGCCGTCGACACCCCCGCTTTCTCCGCAACGTCTTTGATCGTAATCCGTTTCATGAGGCACCTTCTTAAACTGAAATAGTTGGATCGATTGATCGCATCCACGCCTTCCGCTGCGTTAACGCCGCAATCGCCGACATCGCTCGTTCGGGGATTGAACTTCTTCGCAGTTAAGCGTTTAACCATATAATAAGTTAGATCGACCTATTTTTCAACCTTTTCCCCAAAAATTAATCGCATACATTTGTGAATTTAAGTTAACTGTTTAACCAAATATCCGGTTTTGAAAGGGCTTCCAACACTGCAAACGGCAGGGTTCGAAATGAATTGTGTGGAAATCTCGAAGAAAGTTGGCGGGGGATTTTACCAATCGTTGCATTAACTTTTGTTGCAATATTGAAACAGTTGGGTGGATACCGTGCTATTCCTTCATATTGCTTCTACCGCCCCGGCGCCCAAGTTCGCGGACACAGGAGACGCTAATTGTGACAAACGACCCGATTTCGGCCAGTTTGCGGACAGACGATCCTTTATTCGCGGCAAAAGCGTAAAAATAAGCCCTGCGACGAACGGATAACGGAACCAATGTCCGCCGAAACAGCGAATAAGCGGTTTTGACGCAAAATAACGGTCGTACGGTCCGGATAGCCATTTCTCGATGCAATGCCAGTGCGATTTTATCGCGATTTCGAGGTGAAAATCGTGCAAATTGGTGTCAATTTCATAAGACCGCTGGCGGCTGACGACCCGTCGGGCGCGGTAACGAAACTGGAACACGTTAATAGCCTGTAAATCACCTTGTTGCTCGTGTAACGAAACGGGAACACGCTAATGAGGGGAAATCGGCGGTAAAACCGCCGATTTCCAATGAATAACGATACGTACTTTCGTATAAATTTGGAACGTCTTCATTTTGAGCCCAATAAGGATCGTTAGTTTCGGTAGCGCCAAACCGGGAGCGTAAGTCCGCGCGGATCGCCTTTGAATTCGCGGGAGATATCCCCTTTTATATGCGCTTTCGCAGTTTATTCGATTCATTCATGGCAGGATGCGTTCACTATGCTTTGCGTATACCGATAATTTCATTTATTTTTTCCATATCGAGATGCTGGCGCACGGCTTCCGCGATCCGGTCGAAAGCAAGCTGCTGCCGGTCGCGGTAGACGAACGGTTGCCCGGCAAGCACAAGCCCTTTCTCTTCGCGTGCATGATTCAACCATGTATGGCGAAAACGGTCGTTATGAAAAATACCATGCAAATACGTGCCCCAAATCCGGCCGTCTTCCGAAACGGCGCCCTCCTGCGCCGGCGGATTCCCGGAACGGTCGATCAGCGCCATAAGCCGATGCATTCGCTCGTGTGCCGGAGCCGTCTGCCCCATATGAATTTCATAGCCGGCCACTTCGATTCCGTTCATGCGTGCCCAAGCCGGATGACTGCAGGCGATTTCTCCGCTTGCCCGTTCCGTTCTTTTCTCCGGATAAAAAACCGTTTCGAGGGGCAAATAACCCAAACCTGCAACGTCTGCCGTTTCATCCGGATTTCCCGACTCGACGCCATGGGGATCGCGCAGCTTCCGTCCCAGCATTTGATAACCGCCGCAAATGCCGGCAAGCCGGCATCCCGCGGCGACGCGGGCGGCAATCGCATCGTCAAGGCCGGCCGAGCGCAAATATTCGAGGTCGCCGAGCGTATTTTTCGTGCCGGGCAAAATGACGATGTCCGGCTCTCCCAATTCGGCCGCGGTTTGTACGTACCGCAGGCGCACATCCGGTTCCGCCGCAAACGGATCGAAGTCGGTAAAATTGGAAATGCGCGGATACCGGATCACCGCAATGTCCAGCGCAGCGTCCTTACGGTTCGCATCCGCCGGATCTTGCCGCCGCACGAGCGCCATCGAGTCTTCCGCCTCGATATCGAGCTGCGGCAGAAAAGGCAGCACACCGAGAACGGGGATGCCCGTCCTTTGTTCCAGCCAGTCCAGCCCCGGCTGCAGCAGCGTCTTGTCCCCGCGGAATTTATTGATAATAAATCCTTTCACGCGAGCGCGCTCCTCCGGTTCCAACAGCTCGAGCGTGCCGACGATCGAGGCGAACACGCCCCCGCGATCGATATCCGCCACGAGCAGGACCGGCGCATCGGCCCAGGCGGCGAGCCGCATGTTCACGATATCCCTGTCCTTCAGATTGATCTCGGCCGGACTGCCCGCGCCCTCAATCACGATGACATCATGCCGCGCGCGGAGCCGTTCCAGCGCATCGACGACAATTTGCTTCGCAAACGGCAAAAAGTCGCGCCGGTAATCTTGCGCGCTCAACTGCGCATATGGTTTCCCGTGCACGACGATTTGCGCGTTCATCTCTTTCATCGGCTTGATCAGAATCGGATTCATATCCGTCGTCGCAGGTATTTCGCAAGCTTCCGCCTGCACGCCTTGCGCGCGCCCAATTTCTTTGCCGTCCAATGTGACGTAAGAATTGAGCGCCATGTTTTGCGATTTGTACGGGGCGACTTCCCAGCCGTCCTGTTTCAGCACGCGGCATAATGCCGTCGTCACTACGCTTTTGCCGACATCGGAAGCCGTGCCCTGCAGCATAATCGTCCTTGCTCTTCCCGTTTGCATCATCGCGATCCATATACCTCCCGTTCATCCGGCTCAAAGCGCAAATTGATGGCCGATAACGGCCAACGCGACCAACAGCGCCGTTTCCAGCCATTCGTTTAGCGCGCCGTACGTATCCCCCGTCAGACCGCCCAGCTTGCGGGCGATATAAGACGCGGCCAACCAGCCGAGCAGCAGCGCGCCGGCGCCCATGAGAAGCGGCATGGCGGGTTCGATCGGGCGGATCGGCTCGCCGGAGCCGCCGGAACCCGCCCATAAACCTAATGCCGCAATAACGATCGATACGGCCGCAGCCGTCGCGGTCGCCGCAGCCGCATGCCGGGCGCCCGCTTGCTTGAAATAGCTGCCGAGGCCCGAATCTTGGCGCGCATACGGCCAACGGACGATCGCAACGACCATAAACCACCGGCTCCAAACGAACGGCAGCGCCACATACCATAGCCAATGACCCTGTTCCAGCAGCGTATATATCGCCACGCCTTTGATCATGAGCGTCAATACGCACACGATTACGCCCATCGCGCCGACGCGGCTGTCTTTCATAATGTCCAGCATTTGCTCGCGCGGCCGCTGGCTTAACAAGCCGTCCGCCGTATCCATGAGCCCGTCCAAATGCAACGCGCCGGTCAACATGACCGCGAATGCGAGCGACAGCGCCGCGGCGAGCGCGGGCGGAACGGCGAAACCTGCCGCGAACCCGGCTGCGTACAACAGCCCGCCCAGCGCCGCGCCGACGAGCGGATAGAACGCGACGCTGCGTACAAACACTTCTTTCGTATAATTCACACGCACCGGGAACGGAATCCGGCTCAAAAATTGAAACGCCGCCGCTAACGCCTCCCATTGCCGTTTCATAATCGATACGCCCTGCCCTTAAGCTCGATCGGAATGCCGGCCGTCACCAGGAAAACTTGATCGCACAGAGCGGCAAGCTTCTGGTTCATCGAACCCGCCAAATCGCGGTATACGCGGCCTAGCGGGTACTCCGGCACGATTCCGTCGCCCACTTCGTTCGTTACGAAGACGAGCGGTCCCGCGTACGCCGCCGCCGCGGCAACGAGCGCGTCGATTTGATCGCCAACCGCGTCGGCCGCCGCGTTCCAATTCCCGTCCGAATCCGCGCGCAGCAGCCAATTCGAGAGCCATAGCGTCAAACAATCGACCAGCACAACGCGCGCTTCGGAACTTTCCGCCGCTGCCGCCGGCGGGATGCCCGCATCGATCCGCTTGGACCATTGCTCCAATAGGCCGGACACTCCATACGGTTCCTCAATCGTCTCCCATGCGTATTCTGCCCGCTCCCGCTGCAAACGGTGCAGCCGGACCCGTTCGCGCATTTCCTCATCGTAGATTTGCGAAGTCGCAACATACACGCCGGAAGGGGCCAGCGTCATGCATAACCGTTCGGCAAAACGGCTTTTGCCGCTGCGCGCCCCTCCCGTCACTAGAATTGGCATGCTCTACTCCCCCTTATTGCGATTCGCCGCCGGACGATACGCCGGCGCTTGCAAACGTCGCCATCTCGCGCATGATTTTCACGGCCGCGTCGATGAGCGTAAATGCAAGTACGGCTCCCGTCCCTTCCCCGAGCCGCATATCCAGTTGCAGCAGCGGCGTCAGCCCTAGCTCGTCCAACAACGCTTCGTGACCTTGCTCTTGGGACAGATGCGAGCCGATCATATAGCCGGCAGACAGCGGGGCCAGCCGCGCCGCGACCAATGCGGCCGCGGAGGAAATAAAACCGTCGATGACGACCGGGCAACGATGCTTTGCGGCGCCGAGAATGACGCCGACCAAGCCGGCGATTTCCAGGCCGCCTACCTTCGCCAGCACATCGAGCGCATCCGCGGCGTTCGGCCGGTTTACGGCAATGGCTTTGCTTACGACTTCGCGCTTATGCGCCATCTTCGCGTCGTCGATGCCGGTGCCGCGCCCGACGGTTCTATCCGGCGCCATGCCTGACAATACGGACAATATGGCGGCGCTGGCCGTCGTATTGCCGATGCCCATCTCGCCCGTCGCGAACATCCGGTATCCGTCGTTCACATATTGTTCGACGATATCCGCGCCGACCAGTATCGCTTGCAGCGCCTCCTCCCGGCTCATCGCCGGCCCTTTCGCCATATTCGCCGTCCCTTTGCGGACTTTGCGCGACACTAGCTGCGGATGCTCCAAATCGCCGTTCACGCCGATATCGACGCACACGACTTCCGCCCCCGCCTGCCGGGCGAGCACGTTTACCGCGGCTCCGCCCGCCATAAAGTTCATAACCATTTGCGGCGTAACCGCGGCGGGAAATGCGCTCACGCCTTCCTCGCATACGCCGTGATCCCCCGCCATCACGATGACGGCTTTTTTCCCAAACTCGGGTTTCGCTTCTCCGGTCATGCCGGCAAGCTGTGCGGCGATCGCCTCCAATTTGCCCAAGCTTCCCGGCGGTTTCGTCAACTGATCCAAATGGTTCCGCGCCTGCTCCTCCGCTTCGCCGTCCAACGGCTCGATGCCGGCGCACAGCTCAGTGAATCGATGTAACATCATCCCGACCTCCTCCAAATGTTCTCTCTTGTTGCCCGTCTTCGGGCTGCAGCAAAATTTGGGGCGCACGATTGAGCGGATGGGAGATCACGATCGGATCGACCCCGAATACTTGCCTAATTCGTTCTTTACGAATAATTTCATCCGGCGCGCCGTCGGCAAGAAGTTTCCCTTCATGCAGCAGAAGCAGCCTGTCGCAATATTGCGCCGCCAAATTGAGATCATGCAGCACGGCGATGACCGTCAACCCGCATTCCCGCTGCCATGAGCGAACATAGTCCATAAATTGGATTTGATAATGAATGTCCAAATACGTTGTCGGTTCGTCCAGCAGCAACACTTCGGGCTCTTGCGCCATCACTTTGCCGAGCGCCGCCCGCTGCCGCTGGCCCCCGCTTAACTCATCCAGCGTGCGGTGCACGATTCCGTCCAAATTCAATCGCTGCGTGATCGCGGACAATAACGGTTCCGCATCGCGCGAATCTTGGCCGAGCCAATTCTGAAACGGAAACCGGCCCATTTCCATCACTTCGCGCACCGTATACCCGATCGGCGGCAGCGCGTCCTGCTGCAGGACAGCAAGGATGCGGGACAGCTCCTTGCGGGAATAGGAGGCCACGTCTTTTCCCATCACTTCAATCGTGCCCGAGGTCGCCGCCTCCACCCCCGACAGCAAGTGCAGCAGCGTCGATTTGCCGCTGCCGTTCGGTCCGATAATGCCGAGCCACTCGCCGCGCGCCGCAGAAAAACAGATGTCGCGCAGCACCGTCGTCTCGCCGTACCGTTTCGCCACGTTTTCCACACGAATCACAACGCTTCAGCTCCTCCGCAATTTTTTGTTCCGATGCAGCAAATAAGCGAAGAACGGCGCCCCGACGAAGGCGGTTACGACGCCGAGCGGAATTTCCGTCGGCGCCAGCACCGATCTGGCCGCGGTATCCGCCCATACCATGAAGATGCCGCCGCCGACGGCGGACAACGGCACGATCAGCCGGTAGTCCGGACCGACAAGGAGCCTGACCATATGCGGGACGACCAGCCCGACAAAGCCGATGACTCCCGCTACCGATACCGCCGCCGCCGTCATGAGCGTAGCGGTCAGCAGCACGATCGTCTTCGTCCGCTCGACATGCAATCCAAGGTGGGCGGCCTGCCGCTCCCCTAGCGCCAAAATGTTCAGCGGCCTCATGTACCGGATCAGCACGATCCAGCCGATCAACAAATACGGAGTCAACACGGCGACATACGGCCAACCGCGCAGCGCCAAGCTGCCCATCGTCCAGAACAAAATATCGTTCACCGTCTGCTTGGACATCGCCACGAGAAAGGAAACGACCGCACCCAGAAACGCTTGCATTACAACGCCGGATAAAATTAACGTTTCGGTTGGAATTTTGCCTTCCCGCTGCGCCATACGCAGTACGATCCACAACGTGATCGAGCCGGTCGTAAAAGCGACGAGAGGAATCGTCCATTGCCCGGCAAACGAATACTGCATCCCGAAATAAATTAAGAAAGCCGCCCCGACCGAAGCGCCGGACGATACGCCGAGCGTAAAAGGATCGGCGAGCGGATTCCGCAGCACCCCTTGAAACGCCGCACCGGCCAGCGACAGCGATGCGCCGACCAGCATGCCGAGGACGATGCGCGGCAACCGGACCTTCACCATGATCTGTTCCGCGGAATCGGTCCACGTCTGCGGAATCGAATCCCCGACCCATGGAATCCGATGAAGCACAATCGCCGTAATATCCCGCACCGGCACTTGCACCGAACCGATCGCCATACAGACCACAATGGACAAAAGGAGGAGCAAACCTCCGGCTCCTCCCCACACTAGCAGTTTCGTTTTCATTTATTTCACCAAATCGGGATAGATGCCTTTCGCCATTTCAAGCAACCCTTCCGTTAGCCGCGGTCCCGGTCTGCTGAGCGTATTGTCGTCCAAACCGACGACGCGGTTTTCTTTGATCGCTGTTATTTTATCCCAGCCGCTGCGTCCGCGAATGATCTCTTCCAGCGGTTTCTTCGTATCGAAATCGACCAATTCCTTCGCGTACAGGATGACGTCCGGATCGGCCTGAATAATATTTTCCTCGCTAATTTTGCTCCAGCCTGTAATATCGGAAGCGACGTTCACGCCGCCGGAAATCGTGATGAGTTCGTCCATAAATTCGCCCTTACCGACGGTATAGCCCGGAGAAAACTCGACATACACCTTCTTCTTCTCCTCCGGCTTCAAGTCCTTCACCGCTTCGACGACCCGGTCGCGATCCGCCTTCATCCGGTCGGTCACTTGTTTCGCCTGTTCCTGCCGGTCCGTGATCTGCCCGTACAATTCGATATTGGCGATGACATCGTCCAACGTTTTCGGCTCGACTTTGAAAATGTTAATGCCGAGGCTGCGCAATTTTTCCACCGTATCGGCTTTCATCGAGATCCCGGTAAACACGATATCCGCTTGCGCGGCGATCAGCGACTCTTCGTTCGGTTTCGTAATGCCGCCCATTTTCGGTTTGGACAGCGCCGCCTCCGGGTAGTCGTCGTAATCGGAGACGCCGACGATTTGCTCGTCAAGCCCTAATGCGAATAACGACTCCGTTTCGGCAGGCGATACGGAAACGATTTTTTCCGGCGCCTTGTCGAAAGTAAATTCATGCCCGGTCGCATCCTTGACCGTCAGCGGATATTGCGTTTTTAAATCCGCCTGGCCGGACTCCGTCTTGCCGTCCGTCTGTTCTTGCCCTTGGGCCTGTCCTTGTTCGAGCCCGGCATTCGTTTCATCCGCCGCCGCTTGCGGACCGTTCGAACCGCATGCGCTAAGCGCGAATGCGAGCGTGAACGCCAGCATCCAGGCTGCGATTCGTTTGAAGCTGTTTGTCATTTCGTTCCTCTCCTCCACCTAGTAACGATTCCGAAGAATGCTTGACGCGAATACCCATTACGGACATACCGACGGCATCAACAAGAAAACCCCGATCCTGGGATCGAGGTACGTCGAATTCGAAAGCAACATTAGCGTGATGCTCCAAATTAGCGCAATCCTTTCCTCGAAGGATTTGTAAGTCGCACCCATAGGCAGGTCTCCTGACTTGCGGGTTACGATTTTCTCGCCTTCCCATCCGAATAAGGACAGTGGCCGTTGTGAGAAAATCCCCGGTTTACAGTGGCGGGACCGTGCCGGATTTGCACCGGCTTCCCTTTTAACCTTGCAATCTCGCTCCGTACGAAACGGCAAGGACCCATCGGTATTGTATTCAATTCTATCTTTCAAGCGATTCGTCTCAGTGTTGATTATATGGGAAAACCCCCGGCTTTACAACCTGTTTGCAAAAATATCACACCTTGAGCCGCGCTTCTACCGAAGCAGGTCAAGGCCAAGCAACGCCGCCGCGCATACTAAGGCGAACAACGTCGCAACGTCCAGCATGAGCCGCGCCGCCTTGCGAATATGATCCGCCCGAAGCGGATGAACCGGATCGCCCATGTAGGCCCGAAACGAAGCGACGCCTTTGTACATGTTCAAGCCTCCGAGCCTTACCCCGAGCGCTCCCGCGACCGCCGACTCGGGCCATCCGCTGTTCGGGCTCGGATGAAGCTTCGCGTCGCGGCGGACGGTGCGCCAAGCGCGCGCGGCGTCGAGACGGCGCAAGAAGGCGGCCAGCGTAAGCAGTACCGCCGTGAGACGGGCCGGTATCCAGTTCGCGATATCGTCAAGCCGGGCCGAGGCCCAGCCCAGATGCAAATATTTATCGTTTTTATATCCGACCATCGAGTCGAGCGTATTGACGGCCCGATAGGCCATCGCCAGCGGCGCGCCCCCGATGGCGGCATAGAACAGCGGGGAGACGATCGCATCGACGATGTTCTCGGCGACCGTTTCCACGGTGCCCCGCACGATCTCCGGCTCGTCCAGCGTCCCCGTGTCGCGGCCCACGATCATGCCGAGCGAACGGCGCGCTTCGGGCAAGCGGCCGGAGGCCAAGTGCCGGTATACCTCCATCCCGGCGTCCTTGAGCCCTTTGGCGGCGATCGTCGTGGAGATGAGCCATGCCTCCGCTCCCCAGGCCAGCCAAGGATGAATGCGCGCCAACAAGGCGAGAACGAGCCAGACGATGGCGAACGAACCGCCCGCGAGCAGCAGCGGCAGCAGCATGCCTGCAAGCTTCAACTGCCGGCCGGTCCCGGCGAAACGGCGAATCGCCCTCTCGACCGCAACGATCGCTTTGCCCATCCATACGACAGGATGGGGAAGCCGCCTTGGATCGCCCACGATACGGTCGACGATGTAGGCTACTAGCATCAATATTGCCTGAGTCGCCATTTACGTCGATTCTCCTTGCGTTCGTACCGCTTCATAGACGGTTTCGTAGACGAGGCGCCCGAGCAAATTGCCGAGCGTCGTCGCGCTGCCCGCATAGCGGTGAACGCCGGCGAAGCGCTCGCTTTGGCTGGCGGCGATCGCTACCGTATCCGTCGTCGTGCCTGTCGCGATCTCCCCGGTATGCGCGTCGACGATGCCAAGATCCTGGAAGGCCGCGCTCTTCGCCTCCGTCGCCGTAATGAGCGCGCCGGCCATCGCCGCTTGCGTCAACCTGCCGTCAATGGCGACGATCGTATTGATCGTACCCGCTGCGTAAGCGCTGAATACCGGGCGTTCCTTGCCTGCGCGCGCCCCGTTGGATGTGCCGGCGGTCGTGCAGCAGACGATCGCCGCCTGATCGCCCTCCGCCTCGGCAATCGAGGCAAGGGCGATGTTGGCCGCCGTCAGCAGGCCGATCGTCCGCTCCGGCGCATATCCCCATGCGCCGATCAAGCCGTCGATATGAGCGACCGGATCGGCGCAGTCGAACGTCTTCGGCACGAAGGCGTTTATGATGCGGTCAGCTCGGCCGAATCCGCCGCCGTACGGCGCGCCGCTCAGCGTCTCCAGCCCGCATGGGGCGTTCATGACGATATGCCCCAAGCCGAGAGGCTCGCTCCCGTTTCGGCAATGCCGGAACTCGAGCCCGGGCCAGACGCGGGATAGGTACGCATCGTTCTCCTTGGACAAGTTGCGAAACGGTTGGCTCATTGTCTCATCCCTCCCGGCCATACTTCTTTCATCGCTTCGATCAAGCGTTCGTTCGCCTTCCGGTCTTTCACCGCAATGCGGATATCGGCAGCGGTCAATCCTTCGTACATCGAGCAATTGCGAATCAGCACGCCGATTCGTCCGAGCTCGGCTTGCATCCGCTCCGCCGTCCACGGCGCCGGCAGCCGCACAAGAATGAAATTGGCTTCGCTCGGCCAAGTTCGGCAGCCGAAATCCCGCTCCAGCGTTTCGATCAGAAACGCGCGCTCCTCCGCCGTGCGTTCCCTCGTCATCCGCTCATACGTTTCTCCTGCCGCCAGGCAACATTCGCCAGCCGCAAGCGCCAGCCGGTTCACGCTCCATGTGACCTGCTTGCGCTTCATACGCCCGATCGTTTCCGGATGCGCGGCGGCGAATCCGAGCCGCAGTCCGGGAATCGCGTAAAATTTGGTCAGCGACCGGATTACGATCAAATGAGGGTATTTCGGCAGTCTAGGAAGCATCGTCGCTTGCCGTTCCGGCGGAATGAAATCGATAAACGCTTCGTCCAGCACGATATAAGTGTCCGTTTCCTCCGCCCGTTCCAATACCGTCTCCAACGTTGACATATCGTATTGCAGCCCTGTCGGGTTGTTCGGCTGCCCGATAAAAACCAGATCCGTCCGTTCGAGCAAATTGCATAATTCGGCCGTACCGGCGCGAAATCCGTTCTCCTCGCCGCCTTGCGCCGCGACGACGTTCGCGCCGAATTGGCGTGCCAACTGCATATATTCCGAAAAGCACGGGGTGACGATGCCGACATTGCGCGGCGCAAGCCCGAGCACCGCCAGCGCCATGCACTCCGCCGCGCCGTTCCCGATGCAGATGGAGGAAGGCTCCAATTCTGTCCGCTGCGCGAGCAGTTTGCGCAACTCACGATGATCGGGATCCGGATAATGGATTACCGAATGCAATTCCTGCCGCAACCGTTCCATTAGACCCTCCGGCGGGCCGAGCGGATTAATGTTTGCGCTGAAATCGAGTATGCTGTCCGGCGCAACGCCGAATTCCGCCGCCGCCGTATCCAAGTCGCCCCCATGCCCGAATCGTTCGATCATTTATCATGTCTCCCCCATTTTTTATAATGGTACCATTATGTTCTCGATCGCCCGTTTCCGTCAACTCCCCGCCGCCGGGCCGCGCGCAGTCCGGCTATATCTCATTGCGGGCAAGCGAAAACCGCCGGGTCGATTCCCGGCGGCGAAAAGTCGCTGGTGCGCCGCAAGTGACATGCAATATCGGGACGCATGTTATTTGCACCCGACAGCAGTCGAGCGTCTGACAATTAGATGGAAAAAACGGCGCTAATATGATCCTTTTTCCTCGATATTCTCAAATAGATGGAAAACATACCGTTAATTGATCCGTAGTCGATCAATATCGCGCGAACGGTTGGAATTGCCTCCGCAATTTACCGTTAATGCGCTTCCCCTGCTCAAACGGCACGAAATAGATGTAGCTTTTACCGCTAATCGCACCGGAACGCCTTCATCGGGCACAAACTTGACGGGGCCACCCAGCACACATAACGGGCAGCCCAACGACCGCTTAACCGAAGGCCCGGCGTATAGTGCAACGGAGAGCCTAACGTACAGCGCACGGAGAACCCGACCCGCACACATAACGTACAGCGCGCCGCTACATCCGAAACGTCCGTTCCCCTATACCGCTTCCTTCGCCGGAATCATATCTTTGCGCCGGTAAATGCCGAGCAAGAGTCCCATCATCCCCATCCATATCAATTGCTGCCCGCCGCCGGCGCTTATAAACGGGAGGCCGATGCCCACTATCGGGAGCACGCCGAAAGACATCAGCACATGCCAGGCAAATTGCACCGCAAACACGAAACAGATAACGCCGCCGACAACGGAGCCGAACGCGTCCCGGATGCGCAGCGTCATGCCGAGCAGGCGCCGGACGAGAAAGACCATCAGCACGATGGCCGCCGCTCCCGCCAGCCAACCGAAGCTGTAAATGAAATAGGTAAACACCATTTCATACTGGATGCTTGGAATGAGCGGATTCGGCGCGCCAAGCCCCAGCCCCCACCATCCTGCCTCGCCGATCGCCTTGAGCGATTGGAGCGTCGTATAGCCTGCCCCTTCCGGATCGGCGGCCGCGCTTACGAAAGCAGGCAACCGGAACATGAAGCTCGCTCTTGCGGGAAAGAAATGATAAAGCAGGAAGACGGGAATCGCAGCGAAAGCGAGCATAGCCAAGTTATGTTTCCAATTGCGCGCGTGCAGCCACCACAATACGAAAAAACCTAGGGCGAACAGGAGCGCATACAACAAGCTTGGAACGCCCATCAGCCACAGGAACGGGATTCCGAACAGGACCGCCGCGAGCCCCCACGCTTTCCAGCCTTTATCCGCGCGCTGCGTTACGATCCCGGCGATGGCCAATAGCAGCAAATACGGGACAAAACTATAGATGTTGACGCCGATTCCGCCGACGGCAAGCCAGCCTCTTTCGCCGTTCATAGTCGTGTCGAACCGCATCGCCAATAACATAAGCAGCAGCGAGCCCGCGTACAACGGCACTGCGATCTTTTGCAGCTTGCGATAATCCATAAAAAAGAATGCCGCGAACGCAATCAAACCTAGGCCTAGAAAAATCAAATGACGGTTGACATAATCAAGCTTGCCGTCCCCTGCCTGAACCGAAGCCATCGCCAGTACACCGACGATAAGCCAAACCGCAAAAAAACCGATAAACCCCCAGTCGACGCGCGGCTTATGCGCCGAATGGAACTGGCGTCCAACGGCATGCGCGTCGCCCATATGACGAATCGCTTCCGCCGCGGCTTCCTCCTCCGGCATCCCCGCGGCAATCGCCTCTTCCATCCGTTCGGCGATATGATTCTCCAATTCTTCCCGGATCGAATCATGCACATCCTTCGCTTTCACATGTTTCAACACTTCATCGATATATGCGCTAATTTTGCCTTGATGCGGCGCTACGCTCATGCTCCTCCCTCCCCTAACACACCGTCCAGCGAATTGCGGAACAGCGTCCACTCCGCCTTTTTCTCTTCCAATAGTCGTTTGCCGGCCGGCGTAATGCGATAATATTTACGTTTGCGCCCATCCTGCCGATCCCAATAAGCCTCCACCAATTTGCCGCTTTCCAGCGTATGTAGAATGGGATACAACGTCCCTTCGCGCAATGCGAACGTCCCGCCCGATCGGCGTTCGATCTCCTTCGTCATTTCGTAACCGTACATTTCTTTCCGCTCCAGCAGCGATAAAATGAGCATGACGGTACTTCCCTTCAGCAATTCCTTATTAATTTTCAAACGAATCCTCCTCCTTGCGCAGGCACCTTTTACCTTGATTTACTATACATCGTATATCTATGTATTATAATGCGGCACTTGTCCCCCGTCAACGGCGAAATTCTTTGTCTAACCCGGCAATTTGATTTACAATGTGTAAGGAGAGAATAAATAAAATGTCCAGGAGGAGTGAGCCATGCTATTTATCGATAATCAGGGCATTACCGATCCGAGGGTGAATTTGGCCATAGAAGAATATGCGCTCAAGCATTTGCCGGCGGATGACAGTTACCTTCTGTTTTATATTAACGAGCCTTCGATCATCATCGGCAAGCATCAGAATACGATCGAAGAGATCAATGCGGAGTATGTCCGGGAACAAGGAATTCACGTCGTACGCCGTTTGTCGGGAGGCGGCGCGGTCTATCACGACCTTGGCAACCTGAATTTCAGCTTTATTACGAAAGACGACGGCCAATCTTTTCATAACTTCCGCAAGTTTACCGAGCCGGTCATCGAGGCGCTGCGCTCGCTGGGCGTCGAAGCGGAATTGACCGGACGCAACGATATCCAGGTTGGAGAACGGAAAATTTCGGGCAATGCCCAATTCTCTACCCGAGGCAGAATGTTCAGCCACGGAACGCTGCTGTTCGATTCGGAAATCGAAAGCGTCGTGTCCGCCTTGAACGTCAACCCGGAGAAAATTCAATCCAAAGGCACCAAATCGATCCGCAGCCGGGTAGCGAATATTAAGGAGTTTTTGAGCAAGCCGATGACGATCGAGCAATTTAGAGCCGAATTGCTCCGTTCCATCTTCGGCATGGACCCCGATCAAGTGCCGCAATATAAGCTGACGGAAGAAGATTGGCGCCAAATCGAGCGAATTTCCGCCGAGCGGTACCGGAATTGGGACTGGAACTACGGCGAATCGCCGAAATGCAATATTCGCAATTCCAAACGTTTTCCGATCGGGATCGTCGACATCCGTCTGGATGTGGAAGACGGGCGAATCCAACTTGCCAAAATATTCGGCGATTTCTTCGGCGTAGGCGATGTGGCGGATATCGAGGAGCGGCTGCAAGGAGCTCGCTATGAGGAGCAATCGGTGCGCGAAGCGCTGCAAGGGGTCGATATCAAGCATTATTTCGGCAACCTGGAATTCGACTCGTTTATCCGGCTTGTTATGCTGCAATCGGAATCTTGATCACAATACTTACGCCTAAGTCCAGCGGTAAGATGTCAAGTCCCTGATTCTTGAGAATTGGAAATTTTCTTGGCCGTAAAGCAAGGGAGTCAGGGAAAATGACAGCACCAAACTAAACCCAGCCCGAAAATCAAGTCATTTA